>CACZOV010000040.1 GCA_902782915.1 uncultured Erysipelotrichaceae bacterium
TCAACAATTTCTCCTTCTTTAGAAACTCCTTCTCCATACATAATATCAACCGATGCTGTTCTAAATGGTGGAGCAATTTTATTCTTTACAACCTTAACATTTGTTTTGTTTCCAGATATAGAATCTCCAACTTTTATAGCTTCTGATCTTCTAACATCAAGCCTTATTGAAGAATAAAACTTAAGAGCACGTCCTCCGGGAGTAGTTTCGGGATTTCCAAACATAACACCAACTTTTTCTCTTAATTGATTTATAAAAATAGCAATTGTTTTCGTTTTATTAATAGTTCCAGATAATTTTCTTAAAGCTTGGCTCATAAGTCTTGCTTGAAGTCCAACATGAGAATCCCCCATTTCTCCATCTATTTCTGCTTGAGGTACAAGAGCCGCAACCGAATCAATTACAACAATATCAATTGCATTACTACGAACTAAAGCTTCACATATTTCTAATGCTTGTTCCCCTGTATCTGGCTGAGCAAGTAAAAGTTCATTTATGTTAACTCCTAAATTTTTAGCATATATAGGATCAAGTGCATGTTCTGCATCTATAAATGCTGCACGTCCTCCAAGTTTTTGAACTTCAGCGATTGCATGAAGTGCGAATGTTGTCTTACCACTTGACTCTGGTCCAAAGATTTCAATAATTCTTCCCTTTGGGTATCCTCCTGCTCCAAGTGCAATATCAAGAGATAAACTACCAGTTGACACAACTTCAACTTTAGCATGAGAATTATCTCCAAGTCGCATTACAGCACCCTTTCCAAATTGTTTTTCTAAATCCATTAAAACGTTTTCCAATGCTTTATCAGCATCTTTTTTTGTATTATTCATATTCCTCCTTGTAATACTACGTATTTTTAAATTGTTTTCTTTATATCTTGATCATAGCAAATTAATTTATTTTTATCAATACTATTTACAAGCTAAAAAGTTTTTTTTAAATTCAAATTCACTTTCAATATAACAAAGAAATAAAAAGATGTCAAAAACATAAATTAGTTAAAAAAAACTAAACTTTTCTTTATTTATAATTTAATTTTTTTTAAATTTAAAAATTAAATCTTATTTATCTAGTAATTTTTTTATTTTAATTATTTTTTCTTTTAATTATTTATATTATTAAATTAAATTCTTTCAACTTGTTTACACAATTTTACACTATCTTTTTTTTAGAAATTAAAGTATAATGAAAAAGGTGATCTTATGATAATTAGTTCTAATGTTATAAATGAAATAATAATTAACAAATCAAGATTTATTACTTATCTTATAAAAATAAAAAACAAAGATGAATTCTTAAAACATTATGATGAATTAAAAAATAAATATAAAGATGCAACTCATATATGTTACGCTTATCAAATAAATAATGAAATAAAGTATTCTGATGCTAAAGAGCCAACAGGTACTGCTGGATTACCAATTTATAACGTTTTAAAACAAAATAACTTAAATTATATAGCTTGTTTTGTAATAAGATATTTTGGAGGAATAAAATTAGGAGGATCTGGATTAACTAGAGCTTATTCTAATAGTGTTAGTTTAGCCTTAAAAAAAACTTCAATTATTAAACTTGAAAAAAAATATATAATTAAAATTATAACAAATTATCAAGAATTAAATATAATTGATAAAATAATAGATAATAATAGTATTTTAGAAAAAGAATATCATGATTTTATTACTTACACTGTTCTTATAAACCATGATGTCTTAGAAAAATTAGACTCATTTAATATAAATTATCAAATACTTGAAAATAATTATTTTTAAATTTATAAAAAATGACTTAAAACCATTATGATAACTCCAAGAATAAAACCTATAAATATTATTTTTTTATTTTGATAAGAAAAAGATTCTGGCAATAATTCTTTTAAACTAATGTTAATCATAATACCTGATGTAATTGCAAAACTAATACCTATAAATACATCATTTATAAATTCTTTTAAAAACAAAAAACATAATAAAGCTCCAAATATTTCTGATATTCCAGCTAAAAAAACTACTAAAAAAGTTTTAATTTTACTATTACTTGAATAATATAGTGGTATTGCTATACTTATTCCTTCTGGTTGAGTTCATTATGCAACACAAGATTCGTATATAACATTTAAATCATTACAATTAAAATAAATATCTATATTTCCATCATCATGGATAGAAATATTTTTTATTATTTTCATTATTAATTCACGTGTTGGATGTTCTGCATCCATAAATTCTTTTATTATTTTTTTTATCTCCGACATACTATTAGTTTTATTTTCATTCTCACTAATATATTTATCCAATTTTTCTATTTTTTTTGTTTTTGTTTCAATGTCACAATTTATTTTATTACTTATCCTAGAAAACATATCATCAGATATTTTTCCAGATAAATTATCCATATATGATTTGTCTAAATTAGATTTTAATCTATTTATTTCTACTTCTAATTTTTGTTTATTTATTTTACTATTTTCTAATGCATCTATACTATTATATTTATTTATAACATCTCGTTCAACATTAGATGAATCTAAATACTTCATAACTTCTTTAATTTTTTTCACTACTCCATTTTCTAAAGTATCATAGTCAAAACCATGAGATGAACATAATTTATATTCAACTTTATATTTTCTATAATAATTACATACTGTTGATGTTTTTCCATTCTTTCGTCTTGCTCTTATGCCAATATTATGTCCACAATCAGCACATTTTAATAAACCATCCAATAAAAAAATTTCTTTCTTATCATTTCTTTGAGTTTGAGCAGGTAATTGATTTTGAACAAGTTCAAAATCTTCTTTTGATACAAGTGGTTCATGAGTATTTTCAACTATAATCCATTGATCTTTTGGATTATAGATTACTTTTCTATATTTATAGCTAATTCTACTTCTTCTATTTTGAATCATATCACCTGTATATAAACGATTTCTTAACATTTTTTTTAAGGTTGTAGTTGACCA
>CACZOV010000041.1 GCA_902782915.1 uncultured Erysipelotrichaceae bacterium
AGTCTGTACTTAACCCATCACCATTATAATAATTTTGCATTGTCAAGGGTCTAGATGAACTCACTTCGCTCGCCCTTGACAATGTGCCCAACTTATCATACAATCTAGTTAATTATAAATCTTATTTTTTAGGAGAATTTCTCCTCACTTATTCTACACTAACTTTTACATTAAAAAAACTCTCAAAGCATTATTTTATAATACTTCAAGAGACATTCTATATTTTTTTCATGATTTTATCCTGTTTTATGCAAAAGAATTATTGACATTTAATGTATTAATCATTATTATAATTAATTGGAGTTTTATGGGAGGTTTGTATGAAGCATGAAGATGTAAAAAAAATTAACACTGATGAAGGATATATTGGCAAAAGTGTGGTAGTGTGTGGTTGGATTAAGACAATTAGAAAATCTAAAAATATTTGCTTTATTGAATTAAATGACGGAACGTCATTAAAAAATCTGCAATTGGTTATTGATAGCAGTTCTAATGAAAGACTATTTGATTTTTGTTCACATTTAAATATTGGTTCATCCATTGCCGCCAAAGGCGAAATTGTAAAATCAATGAATGAAAATCAAAGAATTGAATTAAATGTTAATAATATTGAACTGTTTGGTGATTGCAGTAAAGATTATCCTATTCAAAGGAAAAAACAAAATATGGAATATTTGAGAGAATATCCTCATTTAAGACTAAGAACGAATACTTTTAATGCTGTTTTTAGAGTAAGAAATGTTTTAGCTATGGCTGTTCATGAATATTTTCAAAGCAATAATTATTTATATGCGAATACACCAATAATTACTGCTAGTGATTGTGAAGGAGCAGGAGAATTGTTTAGAGTAACTACATTAGATATTGATGAAGTCTCTCAAAATCAATATAATTCTGATATAGATTCTACTGATTTTTTTGGAAAAAAAGTTGGTTTAACAGTAACTGGTCAAATGGAAGCAGAAGCTATGGCATGTGCTTTTGGCAAGGTATATACTTTTGGTCCTACTTTTAGAGCAGAAAATTCAAATACTAAACGTCATGCTGCTGAATTTTGGCAAATAGAACCTGAGATAGCCTTTGCCGATTTGAATGATATAATTAACATTGCTACTGATGTTATCAAGTATGTATTGAAAAAAGTTTTAGTTAAATGTCCAGATGAAATTAAATTTCTCACTAGGTTCTATGATAAAGATTTATTTGATAGATTAGTTAATGTAGTTGAAAATGATTTTGCTATCTTAGATTATACAGATGCAATAAAGTTATTACAAAAATCTGGAGTGACATTTGAATATCCAGTTTACTGGGGATGTGACTTAAAAAGTGAACATGAAAGGTATATTACGGATGTAATATACAAAAAGCCAGTATTTATAACTAATTATCCAAAAGAATTAAAAGCATTCTACATGAAAACTAATCCAGATGGAAAAACAGTTGCGTCCACTGATCTACTTGTTCCAGGTATTGGTGAAATAATTGGAGCAAGTCAAAGAGAAGATAATTTCGAACTATTAGATAAGAGAATAGAAGAATTGAATATGACTAAAGAAGATTACTTATGGTATTTAGATTTAAGAAAATATGGTTCTGTGCCACATAGTGGATTTGGTATTGGATTTGAAAGGTTAGTTATGTATGCTACAGGAATGGATAATATTAGAGATGCAATTCCATTTCCTAGAACAAAGTGCAAAAAACTTAAAATATAAAAAATTTACTTATGTTTCAATTATAAAACATAAGTTTTTGTTACAGTTCAGACTAAAGTAACTTCAATCAAATGAGAAATCGTTGTAATATAAGGGTTTCGTAAAATATAAATAATTAGTGTTTTTGCTTTTAAATTAAAAATGTTAATTATAATTTCCTTATTTTTCAACGTTTTTGTTTAATTTTACCAATCTTCTAGTCTAAACTGTAACAAGTTTTTTGCAAAAATAATGTAAAATAATTGATTTATTAGAAAAGTAAAGTTAACATATATATCGAAAGTTTACTTTGCTGATTAAATATGTTAATGAACAATTATTATTTATTCATCAATATTCTTTTAAAGAAAGTGTTTTTAATTGTCAGCAACTTAAATCTTTTAAGTTGCTTTTTTTGGAGGTGGAACGATGAAATTAGAAATACCAAATTCATGGAATGATTATAATCAACATTTTTTGACAACGATGGAAAGTCCATGGTACAAATTTCTGGTAAAATTGCAGAATTTTATTACAACTGAAACTATGAAATTCTACGAAAAAAAAGGAATAATTACTATGCATTTGCCGGTGACAACTGGTTCAATTTCAAGTCCAATGGGTAGAGGAAGTGATTCACTTCCAGTGAAAATTAATTTGGAAGGCGTTAATACCTATTTAGCAGACTCTATGCAATTTTTATTAGAGTATGGATGTCGTTTAAACTCGAATGGAGTTTATTATGTAATGCCATCATTTAGGGGTGAAAAAGCAGATAATCGTCATTTATGTCAATTCTATCACAGTGAAGCAGAAATACCCGGTACACTTAATGATGTTATGAATTTGGTTGATGAATATATTAAATATTTATCACGTGAATTATTAAAACAATTTGGCCCAGAATTAGAAAAAAATGTTGGTGATATATCTCATATTAAGCAAATTGCAGATTATGATGGAAGTTTTAAAAGAATTACTTTTGATGAGGCGGAAAGTGTATTAAAAAAGTTATATCCTGATACAATTAATGAATATATTGAATATAATGATGGATGGAGAAATATTACCCGTAAAGGTGAATTAGAATTATTAAAACAATACAATGGAATTGTATGGGTTACACATTATGATGCCTTAGCCGTTCCGTTTTATCAAGCATTAGATAATAACTGTAAAACATGTAAAAACGCTGATTTAATGATGGGAATAGGTGAAACAGTTGGATGTGGCGAAAGACATAAAAATTACGGCGAATTGATGGAAGCATTAAAGTATCATGAAGTTGATAGTAAAGAATATAGTTGGTATATTGAAATGAAGAAAAGGCATCCTATCCAAACATCTGGATTTGGTATGGGAATTGAGAGATTTTTAATGTGGGTTTTAAAATGTGATGACATTAGAAATCTTCAAATATGTTTACGCTTTAATGGAATAGATACAACACCTAAATTTGATAATGATTATATTAATCATAAAGGAACTATTGAATTAGAAAGTGAGCGCTTAAAATATAGAAAAATTAGAATGGATGATGCTGAAGCAATGTATAATAATTGGGCGAGCGATGATGAAGTAACAAAATATCTAACTTGGCCAACTCATAGTGATATTTCTGTAACAAGAAGTGTTATTGGTTCATGGGTTGATTCATACAAGAATGACGATTATTATTTATGGGCTATAGAAGAAAAGGAAAAAGGCGAATTAATTGGAACAATTGCAGTTGTAAATAAAGATGATGATAAGAAGCAATTCGAACTTGGAATGTGTTTATGCAAAAGATATTGGGGTAAGAGATTTGCACTTGAAGCTGCTCATACAGTTATGGAATATTTAAAAGGTTTAGGTTATAAATGCTTAATAGCTTCCACTGAAGTTGGCAATGAAAAATGTCTTAGAGCAATAAGTAAGGAAAATCTTGAATATTGTGGTATTGAAAAAGATGGTAGCAAAAAATTAGATGGTACGACGAGTGATATACATGTTTATAAAAAGGTTTTATAATTTATGAATAAGCTTTTAGCAAAAATGATTCAAGATAATTTAAGTTGTGACGATATTAAAAATAAAGTATGTTTTTCATTTGTTGATAGTAATGACGAAGTAAACTATTTAGAGTTTTATAGAAAAGTGTCTGATTATGTAAAAAAAATAAAATATAATTTAGAAAAAAATAGTCCAGTAATTGTTGCCACAAAAATGGATATTGACTCTATTTGTCTTATTATAGCATGTCTTATATCCGGGGTTATTCCTGTAATTAAAAGTTTTGACAGTAATAAAGAAAGAAATGTGTTTAAAATTAAAAGATTCATTGCTGATAATCCAATATTTAATACTATAATTTCAACTTTTCCGATTGATGAATGTGAGTCATTGGCCTGCAATGTTATAAATGTTAACAAAGTAAATAATTATATTAGATATAATATTTCTAAATTAAATGATGACACAGGTTTCATTTTTCAAGAAACGTCAGGAACAAATTCTGAAGCTAAGTTAGTATTAATGACGGAGGAACAAGTTTTTAATAGTATGAAAGAGGTTAATAAAATATTAGATAATAATTTTATTAACTTAAGCTATTTACCTTTTTCGCATATATTTGGTTTAATTTCAACAATATTATTAACATTATATAAAAATGGAACAGCATATGTTATGTTACCAAGTTCTTTTAAAAATAGTCCAAATAAATATCTGGATATTATTAAAGAAAAACAAGTTAGCTATTTATCGATGACTAATTTTGGTATTAAACAACTTATAAATGGTTATTCTAAAATAAATGATTACAATTTAGAATCTATTGATACTATTTATATTGGCGGAGATATTGTTGAGTATAATTTATTAAAGCATTTTTATGATATATATTATCCATATGGGCTAAAAAAAACAGTTTTTCACCAATATATGGAATGACTGAAATGGGCGGACTAATTTCATATAACTCTAATCGAGATACCATTGATGAAAAAACAGTTGATGGTATTTCTAGTTGCGGTGTTCCTAATAATGAATTTGTTAAAATTCTTTTGAGAAATAATAATATGATAGAGGAACCAATAGATGATATTCGTGGTGAGTTACTAGTAAATTCAAAAAATCTTTTTAGTGACTATTTTAATAGTCAAAATTCAGGTGACTTTATAATGTATAGGAATGAGAGATATTTTTGTACAGGAGATATAGTAGAAATACATAATAATAGAATATATATTATTGGTAGGAAAAAGAATATTTTAGTCAAAAATTCTAATAAATATTCTCCATTTGCATTAGATAGGATAATAAGCGATTTAAAAAAAGATAATTCTTTACTAAATAGTCATTTTGTATCATTTGATAATCATGTAGTATTATTTCAAGAAATAGACGTTGAAAAAATAGGTAAAATGGATTTGGATGACATAAAAAGAAAGATTTTAGAAAAAACAATGAAATATTATAATTTAGTCTTAGATGATATTATATTTATATCACCAAGAGATGTTCCTAAAACAGAACTTGGAAAAGTAAAAAAACTAGAATTAATAAAAAAATATCAGGAGCATATATATGATTAAAATAATAAGAAACGCTAAACTAATTAATAATGAATTAGTAGATATTCTCATTGTGAATGATAAAATAATTGATATTTTATCACGTAAGAATAATTGTAAATTTTTGACATTAACTGATGAATACGAAATTATAGATGCACATAGTAATTATGTAATACCATCATATATTGATAATCACGAACATATTATAGGTGGTGGAGGAGAAGATGGTTTTATAAGCAAAATAGATGAAATGTCATCAATTGATATATTAAAAAATGGCGTCACAACAGTTGTCGGGGTTTTAGGCACTGATTCTATTACTAGAAGTGTAGAGAACCTTGTTAGTAAAACTAAAGCTCTTAATATGGATGATGTCACTGCCTTTTGTCTTACAGGGGGATATCAATTTCCATCACCTACTATAACAGGATCCGTTGGAAAAGATATTGTTTTTATTAATGAAATAATTGGAGCAAAAATTGCAATTTCCGATCATAGATGTTATAATCCAAATAAAGATGATTTAATTAAATTATTGTCTGAAATAAGAGTAGCGGCACTATTAGCAAAAAAAATTGGTATTTTAAATATCCATGTTGGTTGGGGGAAAGGCAATATGAATGTGCTTTATGATATATTAAATGAAATGAATATACCAATTAATGTAATCAGGCCAACACATATTACTAATAATGATAAAGTATTTGAACAGGCTATGGAATTAACTAAAAAAAAGGGATATATGGATATTACAATTGATGAAAATCCTGAAAGGACGTTTTCGTATTTAGAAAAAGCGTATAGCATGGGTGATATTAATTATGTAACCATGTCTACTGATGCTAATGGTTCATGTCCAATTTGGAAAGATGGTAAAGTTCTTGGTATGAAAAAATCTGATAATTCAATTATTCATAATCTAGTTAGATATTTGGTATGTGTCAAAAATTATACAGTTAGTGATGCAATACGTTTTATAACGATAAATTCAGGTAAAGCGTTGGGACTGTATTCAAAAGGTTCTATTGAAATTAATAAAGATGCAGATATAATTATTATGGATGATGATTACTATATTGATACAGTTATATCAAATGGTAATACTATTATAAAAGAAAAAAAATTAATAAAAAGGAGTTATTATGGAGAATAGTTTTGAAAAAATAATAAAAAAAGAAAGATTACAGATTCCAAATTATAATAAGGAAAATATTATTGATGTAGTCAGACTAGTTTATAATTATTGTGGAATGAATTATAAAGAAACATCTAGTATGAAAAAATTAAAACAGTATATTATAAATAAAAAACACATTGTTCTAATTCTCGTTGATGGCATGGGATCAGATTTGTTAAACAAAATGCCCAATAAAGGATTATTTTATAATAATAAGAAGACGGATATACAAACTGTTTTTCCAACAGCGACGGGGTGTGTATTAACATCTGTTGCAACAGCAAAATATCCATCGAGTACAGGCATTTTTGGGTGGTATGGATATAATAAAATTCTTGATTTAAATTATTATACCTTATTGACAAAAGAAAGAAAAAGCAATGATGATTTAAAAATTAATTTAAAAAAAATATTTAAACATCAAGGAGTATTAAATAACCTTAAAAGAAAAACTAATGTAATTCAACCTAATCACTTATTGAATAGTCAATATACAAGATTTTTCTTTTCAGATGAAATAAGAAAAGGATATAGTGACTATGATGAGATGATAGAACTAATTAAAAAAGACATTAATAGTGAGGAATCAACTTTTACGTATTTATACATTCCATTTGTTGATACACTAGAACATCAAAATAGTCCGTATAGTGAAATTGTTTATGACGAGGTTTCTAAAATAGAAAAAAGTATACAAAAGTTAACGCCATTAAGTCATGATACTGAAATAATTGTCATTGCTGATCATGGTCAAATACCTGTTAATGAATTAGTATATATGGATTTAAATAAATATGATAAATATTTTTATGCATATCCAGCAATTGACACTGGAACAAGTACTTTTTATATAAAAAAAGGCATGGAGAAACAATTTGAAAAAGAATTTAGAAAAGATTTTGATGATAAATTGCTTCTCTTTAGAAAAGAAGACTTTATTGAAAATAAAATGTTTGGTAAAAGAATGACAAAATATGCTAATGATTCTTTAGGTGAATATATTAGTTTATGTAAAAAAAATATAGCATTTTATAGTGAATATAATGAAGCAAATGTTTCTATTAAAGGAAATCATACAGGATTATCAAGTGAAGAATTAATAATACCCTTAATCGTTTTAAATAATAATTAATTTAATAACATTTTAAATGAATTTTAGGAAATAATATTACAAGAGAAGATAATGATTCTCTTGTTTTTATATTATGTAAATGATAGAATAATAGACGAAATGACTTTTTGTACTGCTTAGCGTAATTTGGTACAGAAAATAAAATTTGTGACTTTTTGCAATTTTTATTCGTCTCCATAGTTTTTGACTATGTCATAATATTATGGGGACGAATTTTGAAACGAATTTAGAGGTTACAGGTGATTCTTTTTGAAAAATAAAAAAGTCACAACAATACAAAAAAAGGAGGGGAATATTATGTTTAAAATTCATTCAAAATTTACGCCAGCTGGCGATCAACCACAGGCAATAGATGAGTTAGTTAAAGGGGTAAATGATGGGAAAAAACATCAAGTTTTACTTGGCGCAACAGGTACAGGAAAGACATTCACAATAGCAAATGTTATAGCAGAAATTGGTAAACCAACGCTCGTTCTTGCACACAATAAAACGCTAGCTGGGCAGTTGTACTCTGAACTAAAGGAGATCTTCCCTGAGGATCATGTTTGCTATTTTGTATCATACTATGATTATTATCAACCTGAAGCATATGTCCCATCAAGTGATACTTACATTGAAAAAGATGCTCAAATAAATGATGAAATAGATGAATTAAGACATTATGCTACAAGTTCACTTTTGTCATTTGATGATGTTATTGTAGTTGCAAGTGTCTCTTGTATATATGGGATAGGAGAAGTATCAGAATATGAAAATAAGACTTTAACATTAAGTGTAGGAGACTCTGTTGAAAGAAATAAAATTATGTTAAAACTTGTTGATATGTTATTTGAACGAAATGAACTTGATTTTAAAAGAGGAACTTTTAGAGTTAGGGGTGATACTTTAGAAATAATTCCAGCATCAGAACATTCTCATGGACTTAGAATAGAGTTTTTTGGAGATGAAATTGATCGAATTAGTGAAATTGATGTCTTAACTGGAGCTATTTTAAATAACAAGAAAAGTGTTACTATTTTCCCAGCTAGTCACTTTGTTACAAATGATGAAAAATTAAAACAAGCTGTTTCAAATATTAAAGAAGAATTAAAGACGCGAATTGAGTATTTTAATGAAAATAATAAACCACTTGAAGCAGAAAGAATAAGAGAAAGAACTAATTATGATATGGAAATGCTTCTTGAAACAGGTTTTTGCCATGGAATTGAAAACTATTCAAGACATATAGCTTTAAAAGGACCAGGAGAAACGCCTACTTGTTTACTTGATTTCTTTAAAAAAGATTATCTTTTGGTAATTGATGAAAGTCATGTAACAATTCCCCAAATTAGAGGAATGTATAATGGTGATAGAGCAAGGAAAATGAATCTGGTTGAATATGGATTTAGACTTCCAAGTGCTCTTGATAATAGACCTTTAAAATTTTCTGAATTTGAATCAAAATTAAATCAAGTTATTTATGTTTCAGCAACTCCAGGAGAATATGAACTTGGTTTAACAAATAATCAATTTATAGAACAAATTATAAGACCAACAGGACTTCTTGATCCAAGTATAGAAATAAGACCTTCAATGGGGCAAATAGAAGATTTGGTTGGAGAAATAAATGATAGAATAGAAAAAAACGAAAGAGTATTAGTAACTACACTTACTATCAGAATGTCAGAAGAATTAACTAATTATTTAAAACAATTAGATATAAAAGTTGCATATTTGCACTCTGAGATTAAAACTCTAGAAAGAATGAAAATAATAAGAGATCTAAGGCTTGGAACATATGATGTACTTGTTGGAATTAATTTGTTAAGAGAAGGACTCGATATTCCTGAAGTAAGTCTTATTGCAATTATAGATGCCGATAAGGAAGGATTTTTAAGGAGCTCTCGAAGTCTTATTCAAACAATTGGAAGATGTGCTCGAAATGAGCATGGCCATGTAATTTTATATGCAGATAAAGTAACAGATAGTATGGATTATGCCATGAAAGAAACTATGAGACGAAGACATATTCAAATGGAATATAATAAGGTTCATGGTATTACACCTAAAACTATTCAAAAAGAAATTCGAGATCTAATTTCTAATATGGACGATCGAGAAGAAAAACGTGAAAAGCAAAAACTAAGTAAAAAAGATAAATTAAGTATGATTGCAAGAATTGAAGAAGAAATGAAAGAAGCAGCAAAAAATCTTGATTTTGAACATGCTATGGAGTTACGTGATGTATTATTTGAGATGAAGAGTGAATTATGAGATTTAAAAAGATTTATGTGGAAATAACAAATAAATGTAATCTTAATTGTTCTTTTTGTAGTAAAGATAATCGAGAATTAAAAGAACTTAATTTAGAAGAATTTTCTATTATTTTACAAAAAATAAAACCTTTTACAAATACAATTTATTTACATGTAAAAGGGGAACCTCTTCTTCATTCTAAATTAGAAAAAATTCTTTATTTAACTAAAAAATATCAAATTAATGTAAAAATTACAACTAATGGAACTTTGTTAAGAGAAAAATATAATATTTTAAAAAAATTTGATAATATAAAACAAATTAATATTTCACTTCATTCTGAAAATAATAAAAAAAATTATTTTCTTGATGTATTTGAAATAAGTAATTTATTATCTGAAAGTATTCCTATCGTTTATCGTATTTGGACTCTTAATAGTTTAACTTTAAATAAATTATCCACAAAAATTGTGGATAAAATTATTAATTACTATAAGTTAGATAATTCATTTATAGAAAAAGTTAAGATTCAAAAGAATATTAAAATTAAAAAAAATATTTATTTAGATAAAGACAATGAATTTGTTTGGCCAGAAAGTACAGAGAAAAATAATAATGAATTTGGTAGTTGTCTTGGGACAAGAAGTCATATAGCAATTCTTGTAAATGGTGATGTAGTTCCATGTTGTTTGGACAGTAAGGGAATATTAAAACTTGGAAATATCTTTGATAATAATTTAGATTTTATATTAAAAAATCCTTTATTTATAAATATTAATAAAGGATTTAGTGAACAAAGATTAGTATGTAATTTATGTCGAAATTGTAATTATAGAGTTCAGAAATTTAAGTGTAATAAAAAAGAATCTAAAAAATAATTCTTTAGATATCTTTTTTATTTCATTTTTTTATTGATTTCTTTTGTGTTTTTCCAAATACTTAAGAGTATAAGAGCCCATTCATAGATTACTCTTACAATTACATTTCCAAGTACTAGATATAATAGGAAAACTAAGAAATGAACGCTAATGTAATTAAATGATGTTAAAGTAATTAATAATGCTAAAAAAATGTAAGTTACTTTTAAAATAGGTTCTATTAGCATTTCTTGAAAATTTAGAAAGCTTTTTAGCCAAGTAAGAAATTTATTTGGGTATTCTTGTTTTGATTTTACAAACATAAAATAAACTAAAAAAGCTCCGATTATAGCAAGAATAAATGAAATAATTGTCCAAACTCCTGATCCTGTACTTGAAGTTAGACTATTTAGTCCACTACCATAACCATACGTATTATACATAAAAACTCCTTTCACTTATATAATATCACAAATACCTCTTCTTGAAAATAATATAAATTATTATTTTATATTTTTTAAAAAAATGTATAAAAACTTCGAATATTTTCATAATAAAAATGGTGATAGTGTGGAAAAAAAACTATATAACAAGTTAGTTATGACTCATAAGCCTATAGAACATCGTGGACAAAATGCTTTTATAGCATTTATGGTAGGTGGACTTGTTGGTGTTATAGGACAACTACTTGTTGATTTTTATTCTTATTATTTAGGATTATCAACAAATGATGCAGCAGTATTTATGATGATTACTTTAATTTTTTTAGCAAGTTTATTTACAGCTTTAGGATTTTTTGATAAGTGGGTTAAATTTGCAAGATGTGGACTTATTATTCCTATAACTGGATTTGCTCATTCAATGACTTCTGCTGCTATTGAATATAAAAAAGAAGGATTTGTAACAGGGCTTGGTGCCAATATGTTTAAATTAGCTGGAACTGTTATTATATATGGGGTAGTATCTGCATATATTTTTGGATTTATTAGGCTTATTATCTTAGGAGGTGTGTAATGACAACTAAGTATAAAAATGTTTATATAAAAGGATCATCAACTGTTGTCGGTCCATATGAAGCAAATGGCCCTTTAAGTAAAAGATTTGATAAAAAATATTCTGATATGTATTTTGGTGAAGATAGTTTAGAGCGTGCTGAATTAAAACTTATGTCTGAAAGCTGTAGTATTGCCTTAAAAAAAAGTAATTTAACTAAAGATGATATTAATTTATTTATAGCTGGAGACTTACAAAATCAAATTACAGCAAGTTCTTATACTGCTTTAAATTTAAAATTACCATTTCTTGGTATTTATACTGCTTGTGCAACTAATACAGAAGGACTTGCTATTGCATCAAATTTTATAGAAAGTAAAATTTGTAATAATGTTTTAGTTAGTGTTAGTAGTCATAATATGGTATCAGAAAAACAATTTAGAAATCCGACTGAGTATGGTGCTCCAAAGCCTGGAACATCCACTTTTACCGCAACAGGTGGAGCTGCTTGTATTTTAACAAATGAAAAAAGCAAGATTCGAATAGAAAGTTCAACGATAGGGATACCTCAAGACTACTTTCAAACTGATCCAATGAATATGGGAAGTGTTATGGCTCCAGCAGCTGCGGATACAATTAATCGTCATTTAAAAGATTTAGGAAGAACAATTGATTATTATGATCTTATTTTAACTGGTGATTTAGGAGTTTATGGAAAAGAAATTTTAAAAGATTTTATGAAATTAGAATATTCTATTGATTTAAAAAATTATAATGATTGTGGTGTCATGTTATATGATTTAGAAAATCAAAAAGATGTACAATCTGGAGGAAGTGGTCCTGTTTGTAGTGCTCTTGTTATCTATTCAGACATTTTAAAAAAACTTGAGAGAAAGGAATTAAAAAGAGTTTTATATGTAGCAACTGGTGCTTTATTTAATCCTTCAATGGTATTTCAAAAAGAACATATTTTAAGTATAGCAAATGCTATTAGTTTGGAGGTAGTAGAATGATCTATATTTATTCATTTTTATTTGCAGGATTTGTTTCTATGTTAGGTCAATTTATTCTTGATAATACCAAACTTACTCCTGGACATATAACTAGTTTATTTGTAATTATTGGATCATCTCTTGATATTTTTAATATTTATGATTTAATTGTTTCTCATGTTGGAGCAGGAGCTTTGGTACCTATTACTTCATTTGGTCATTTACTAATTCATGGAGGACTTGTAAGAGCACATGATTTAGGATTTATAGGCCTTGCAATGGGTGTATTTGATTTAACAGCCTCTGGTATTACTTCAGCAATATTCTTTGCTTTTGTATTTTCCTTATTTTTTAAGCCAAAAGATTAACACTTTTTCTTGTGTTATTCTTTTTTTTCTATTATAATAAAAAGCAAAGGAAGAACTAATATGATAAAATATTATAACAAAGAAGTAGATAAAATATCTTTATATAGTAATTTAATTTTAGAAAAAATTAATTCTAAATTTGAAAACTATTCAGATAAAACTATAAATTTAGAATTTGAAATTCTTGAAAACCATTTATTTCTGTTTTTAGAAACTAAGGCAAGTGATTTCAAAATCAGAGAAAAAATTAAAATAAATATTGATCTAAGAGATATATCTTTTTTGTATTTAAAATTATATGAACTAATGAAAGAAAATTATGTAGAAAGTAAAACTAAATTAATAAATATTTTTAAAAATTATAATTTAAGTAATATAAATAACTTTTTCTTACAAATTTATGTTCGTGATCAAAAAGGAACTGAGATAAATTTCTTATTTAATGATTTTGGTTATGAAAGGGAAATTTTAGAAAAAATAGAGTTAGACTGGATTAATTTATTAGATGAGAAAAAAGCAAGTAAAAGTCGGTAATTTACTTGTTTTATTTATCAATAAATTCATAATAGTATTCTTCAAAAGTAATGCCTTTTTCGTAAATATAAGAAGATGCTTTTGTTCCAACATATCGATAATGCCATGATTCATACATATAACCTGTAATAGTTGAGTCTTTTGGATATCTTAGGATAAAACCGTATTTATAAGCATTTTCCTGCATCCAATTAAATTCTTTTGTATTTTCAAAATTGGTATAATTTAAAACTTTGTTATCAACGTCAATTGCAAGTCCAGTATGATGTTCCGAGTAACCTGGACGAGCAGAATATGTATCGGCTAATCTAGTTCCATCTTTTTTAACATAGTTATTATATAAATTATTTTGATAATCATAACTTCTATAAGTTGAAATTGCTCTTATTGTATATCCATCTAATTCAGCTTTTTTGGCCATTTTTATAAATTGATTTTTACATTCTTCTACTAAATACATGTTGTCTCTTGAATATTCATTTAGTTTTACTAAATTATCTGGTTTAAAATTATTAGAAACATAGTTATATTTATTAACAAGCATTAATAAATCAAATTTTGTGACTTCTTTTGTATCAGTATAAAAACCATGATCAAGTCCTATATTTACTCTTAAGACAATATCTTTATTAGATAAAGTAGGATTTTTAATTTTATACTTTTTATAACGTTCTAGATATTCTTTTTTATAAAAAGAATAAACTTCAAAAGGATTTGTTTCAACTATTTTTTTCTCGGTTTTAATAGTTTCTGTTTTATTTTCTTTAAATAAACATAAAATACTAAAAATAATAATTAAAATAATTAAAATCCAAATACCTTTTTTCATAAAATCACCTTTCTTATTATAGATTTGAATATTTAGAAAAAAATCGAATTTTGTTTATTTATTAAAAATTTCTAAGTTAAGAGTTAAAATATCACTATAAGTAAAAGATTTAATTCTTTCTTTTTCTCCTATAGTTTTAATAGTAAAGATAAAGTTATAAGTATTTTCAATATATCCATCAAATTCTTCTATTTGATTTCTAGCTCCATTAAATCTAAAATGTAATGTTTTACCAATTTCTTGTTCTAATTCCTCTTTTATTTTTGAAATCATCTGGGATACCCCACATACATTGTGCCATTTGTAATAATTCCACCAATTCCTTTAGCTCCATACTTAGTTTTTTCTAGTATTCCTATTAAATCAATGGGTTTATTTTTATCACTTAAAGCAACACTTGATGCAATAATTGCTGGATCTAGAGCGTGAATATTAATTCGCTTAGGACTAGATGCAAAGTTTGCTCCTGCTTTAATTAATTCTTCGTAATTTGATTGACAAGCACCTGCAATAATAATTAATTTATCGTGAGATTCTATCTTTCTTGCTTCTTTTACTGCTTTTATAAAATTAATTGTATTTTTATAGTTATTATTATCACTCTCATTTCCCATTTTTTTATAAAAAGCATCATGTCCAGTTATTACAAGAATATCAGGATTGTATTCATCAATTAATTCTTTAATTTTACCTGGAATTTCATCTTCTTTTAAATTAATACCATATGCTTTTACATGAACTTTATCATAAAAATCCATACAACGAGATAAATAATCTTCATCTCCATCAATGTGAACTACTTTACCTGGTAAATAAAAATATTCATCACGATTTAAATTAATTTGAAATCTATCTAAAAACATTTGGTCATCTTTAATATTTTTATCTATTTCCACTTTTTTAAGATCAGATAAAATACTATCTGCAAATAATCTTATATTAACTCCTTTTAAAATAGCAATTCCAGAGTCAATATCGATAATTTTAAATACTGTATCGTTGTTATAGGAATTTCTTGTAACTAGATCTCCTATATTAAAAGGCATATAATCATCTCCAAAAAATTATATGTTTTAAGTTTTGTTTTATTCAATTTATTTATTTGTCAAATACTATTGATTAATTTTATTAAAATATGATATTTATTATATATGAAAAAGAAAAATATAATGTTATTAATTGGATATTTAAATAATGGTGGAGCAGAAAAATCAATTGTAAAGTTATCAAAAGAACTTGAAAAAGATAATAATGTTTTCTTTGTAGTTGCAAATTCTAAGAATCAAGATTATAAAACCAATTTAAAAGTTTTTGAAATACCTGAATTAAGATCTATGAAAACAAAGTTAATTGGTATTTGGAAAGTAAAAATGTTAAAAAAAGACTTAAAATAGATACATCTATTAGTTATACTACTGTTTTTAATTTTATAAATGTAATAACTAAAGTTCATGATAAAACAATTATTTCAATTAGAAATTATTTATCTTTGAAAGAAAAAGAAAAACTATATAAGTTTTTAAATATAATATCTCTTAAATATAGTGATATAGTTGTATGTTGTTCTAAAGCAGTTAGGTATGATCAAATAAAAAAACTATCATGCCCCTAAAAATAAATTAGTAGTAATTGAAAACTTTTATTCACCTGAAATTAAGAAGCTTGCAAATGAAAAAGTTGATAAAGAAAAACCTCCTTGATATACTATAATTGCAAATCGCCAAATGCAAAAATAGTTAAGGAGGTGTGTCCAAAGAAGGACATGAATAGTCTATCACATACGACATGGAATTGCAAATACCATATAGTATTTGCACCTAAGTATAGAAGAAAAGAGTTCTATGGAGAAAATAGATTAGAAATAGGGAAAATGTTAAGAGAATTATGTAAATGGAAAGAAGTAAATATAATAACTGCAGAAGTATGTGCAGAGCATGTACATATGTTTGTAGAAATACCACCAAAAATATCTGTTTCAAGTTTCATGGGATTTTTAAAAGGAAAAAGTAGTGTAATGATATATGAAAGATGGGGAAACATGAAGTTTAAGTATAGAAACAGATCATTTTGGTGCAGAGGATATTTCGTTGATACCGTAGGTAAAAACGAAATTGCAATAAGAAAGTATATAGAT
>CACZOV010000042.1 GCA_902782915.1 uncultured Erysipelotrichaceae bacterium
CATAAAAACTAAAATAATTTATATCACTTACTATGATATGATCCAATAATTCTATTCCTTGAATTCTTCCAATTTCAAGTAAAGTGTTTGTTAGTTCAACGTCAGCTTTAGATGGTATTACATCACCACTTGGATGATTATGCATACAAATAAATGATGAAGCAGATGCAAGATATGCGTTTTTAAATACTTCTCTTGGATGTACCAAACTTCTATCAATTGTTCCCATAAATAATAATTTCCTTTCTATTAAATTTTTCTTCGTATCTAAATAAAAAACATAAAAATATTCTTGTTTTAATGAATAAAATAAATACTTATTATCTAAATAAATATAATTTGGATCAGTATACTTTTTCTTTTCTTTAAAATTTTCCAAATACATTCTTCTTCCGAGTTCAATAGTTGCTAAAAGTTCAACTTTTTTTACTGTTCCAATTCCTTTAAAGTTTGATAAACTATTGATATTTAAGTCTTTTAAATTTTTTAAACCTCCAATTTTATTTAAAATTTCACATGCTAAATCTTTAGCCGATTTCCCTTTTGATCCATTTTTTAATATAATGGCTACTAATTCTTCATCAATTAATGTATTTGCACCATATTTTAATAATCTTTCTCTTGGTCTTTCAGTTTCAGTCATTTCTTTTATTAACATACTATTCCTCCAATTATAATATAAAAGAAAAAATACAATACTATAAATTTAATTCTTGATTTTCAAATATTTCTTTCATTACCATATCAACATTATCTAAATTTTCTAGTTTTTTATCATATTCTTTTAGTTTATCAAGAGTTTCAGAGTTTTCTACATATTCAGATCTAATAAAAGTATAAATATTTTTGTTCTTATACATTTCTTGAAGTCTTAAAGCTATATCATAATTAGTAGTTACTCCAAGATAGACATAATATTTTTCATCATTTTCCCAAATTACATATGTTGTATCTAAATTATTAGTACTTAAAATTGCTGCATCATTTGTTGTATAAACACCATATTGTAAATAATAAATATTTCCATCACTTTCTAAATACTCAACTCCCCTATAATTTTTAAAAATTAAACTTCCAAATAAATATCCAACAAAACTTCCAAATAATATAATAATTATTACTTGTTTTTTCATTATCCCTCCTTTTATTATTAAGTATAAACAATAAATCTTAATTATTTTGTCGAACAATATCTTTAATTATAAAAAAAAGCAATATTTAATATCGCTTTTATTCATTATCTTCTCTTCTCATAAGTGGAAATAATACAACATCCCTAATAGATGGTACATCATAAATTAGCATTAAAAGTCTATCAATTCCAAAACCAAGTCCTGATATAGGAGGCATACCTTGTTCCATCGCTCCCATAAATCCTTCATCTATTTCCATAGTCTCGTCATCTCCTTGATCTTTTGCAACTAATTGGTCTTCAAAGGCTTTTCTTTGAACAAATGGATCAACAAGCTCTGAGTATGCTTTACAAAGCTCTGTTCCACCTGCAACAACTTGAAATACATCAATTATTCTTTTATCTTTATCATTACGACGGGCTAAGGGAATTAAAACTGCTGGATAATTATAAATAACAGTTGGTTCAACTATTCCCGCACGAATCGTTTTTTTATAAACAAAATCAATTATTTGACTTAAAGAATGATATTCAGCTAAATCATTCATACTGAATAATCCACTCTCTACTATTTTTTCTTTTAATTCTATTGGAGAGTCTATATCTAAAAAATCAAATCCTAAAATACTTTTCAATTTTTCAACATAGTTAATTCTTGTAAAATCACGTGAAAAATCTAAAACTTGCTCTTTATAGGTAATGGTTGTAGTTCCAATTAATTCCATCATTAAAGCTCGAATAAATTCTTGATAAAATTTTAAATTATCTTCAAAATTCCAATAACTAGCATACCATTCTACTTGAGTAAATTCTTGTAAATGTTCTGTATCCATTCCTTCATTTCTAAAACATTTAGCAACTTCATAAACACGTGGAAATCCTGCTGAAATACATTGTTTCAAATAAGTTTCTGGTGCTATTCTTAAATTTAAATCCATATCAAGTGCATTATGATGGGTATAAAATGGACGTGCTGCTGCACCACAAACAGCTGTTTGCATAATTGGAGTTTCAACTTGTAAAAATCCGTGTTCTCCTAAATATTTATGAATAAATGAATATAATTTACTTCTTCCCAAGAAAACTTTTCTTGATTCTTCATTACTAATTAAGTCAACATATCTTTGGCGATACTTTTCTTCAATATCCGTTAATCCATGGAATTTTTCTGGAAGTGGTTTTAAAGCTTTTCCAAGGAAAGTAAAGTCATCAGCACGTAGTGTTTTTTCTCCAGTCCCTGTTGTAAACATCTCACCCTCTACTCCAATAAAGTCTCCAACATCAACTAATGATTTAAAAAATTGATACTTTTCTTCACCAACTAAATCTATTTTAATAGATACTTGTAAATCACCTTCAATATCCCTTAGTTTTAAAAAGCTTAGTTTTCCCATTTTACGCATAAAAACTATACGACCTGCAACACGAACACCAGTTACTCCATCTTCTAGTTTACTAGCATCATTTAAAGTATAATTTACATCATACTTTTCTGGATAAGGATTACAATATTTTCTAATTTCCTCAACTTTTTCACGTCTTACTCTTTCTTGCTCTGAAAATTCTTTCATTAATAACACCTCAATTTCTTCTTAGATAATACCATTAATAAATAAGGTTGTCAAATAAAAATTTATTTGTTATTATATTATTGGAGGTTAATATGAATAATATAGTAGATGCTATTATAGAAATACCACTTGGTACTAAGAACAAATATGAACTTGACAAAAAGCTTGGTAAGATTAGACTTTCTAGAGTCCAATATTCATCTATGACTTATCCTAGTGAATATGGTTATATTGATAATACTTTAGCAGGAGATGGAGATCCCGTTGATATTTTAGTAATTTCTTCAGAAGCAACTTTTCCTGGATGCGTTGTTGAAGCCAAAGTTTTAGGATACTTAGATACTATTGATGATGGACATCAAGATCCAAAAATTATTGCTGTTAATAATGTCGACCCAAGATGTAATTTTTATAATTCTTTAGATGACTTACCAAAACATTCCTTAGTTGAAATTAAAAATTTCTTTCAAAACTATAAGCTTTTACAAAATATTAAAGTAGAAGTATTTGAATATCATGATCAAGATGAAGCTATCAAAATAATTGAAGATGGCAAAAAGAACTTTAAAAAAAA
>CACZOV010000043.1 GCA_902782915.1 uncultured Erysipelotrichaceae bacterium
CAAAATATCAAAAATTGCTGTTAATATATAATACGTATAAATCTTCTCCCAGAAACTATAATCACGTGAATTATCTTTTACATAATAACTACATTTTTTTCCATTTAATGGATATGTACTCCTATATTTACTACAATAACAATCTAATCTACGATCTGATACTGTAGAACGTCCACATGAACCACATTGATCTTCATGTGTTGAAAAATCCCTACTATGAAAACTACTACCAAAAAATCCCATAATTACCTCCCTTAACTACCGGATATTATATCATACTTTATCCTAAAATGCAAATTTCTTATTGATCCATTCAATTCCAATTAAATTAACTTGACTTTTTAATATTAAATATATTTCATATAGTAAATACTCATAATCACTTTGTAACATAGTTATAGAAGTAATTTTTTCTTCAGATATTTTGTCATTTAAAATTAAATCAAAAAGATCGAAATAATAACTTGGATAAAGCATTCTTATATAAAAATAAATATAATCTACATTATTCATTTTAACCTTTTTTAATAAATCTAAAATATCTTTAATATCCATTTTTTTACTAAAAAATAGTGATTTATAATACTCTGCTAGATCTCTTACTTTATAATCAATTACTAAATTTAGAGGATTATAAAATTCTCTTAATGTATCAGATGCATTTACTCTTTTATGACATATTCCAATATGATTATTATCTAATTTTAAATATTTTAAATAACTAATTGCATTTTCAGTAAGTCCTATATAATAAGGTAAAGAATTATAAATTAATTTATATTTATTTTTTAAATGATTTCTCATGTATTCAATATTATCTATTTTTTTAATCCAAAGAAAGTACCAATTAGTTCTATTTAATATATTAATAGATACTCCCCTATTAAATTCTATTATATTTCTTAAATTTATCTTTTCTTTAGAATTTATTTCTAATAAAATTAAACAGTAATAATTATTATCTTTTTTAGTTAAAATACTTCCCTCTTTATTTAAAATAATTTTATTTATTTTTTTATTATTAAAAATCATATAATTATTTAAACTTAAAATAGAATTTATATCTTCTAAATTACCTTTATACTTATAAAAGGCAAAAAAATAATTTTTAAAGCTAAAATAATAATTATTATTACACTTTTCTATTCGATCTGGTAATAAAAAATAATAGTAATTTAATAAATCTTTCATAAATCACCTATTTAATTTTATGTCAAATAAACTTGACAAATGATTAAATATAAATTATCATACAAACTAAGGGAGAAGTAGTAATGGATAAAAAATATTATTTAGGATACTTAAGAGATCCTTTAAAAATAGTTGAAAATGGTTTTCAAGAAATAGAAGAAATAGAAGTTATTTTAATAAAAGAAAATGATTCTTTTAAAGAATTTACAACTGAATCAAATGTTTTTATTTTAAATAAAAATGAAACTGTAGATGGACATAAATTATTTAACTTAAATTCCACTTTAATTGGAAGATATGGTCAAGAATTAACATTTGATGATGTAAGAGTTTATTTTAAAAAATTAGGAGTTGAAGGAATTGTAACTTATACTAATAACATTGTAACTTATACAACTAATTATTTAAAGCAACTAATAAAAAATACAAGAAAAAAAGCAATTCTTGGAGAAAAAGAATATCAAGAAGAAGTTAAAAAGTTTGAAAAAACTTATAATAAATAAGGAGAATTTATGAAAGAAAAAATAGAAAATGTTTTAGATAAACTAAGACCTTATTTGATCAATGATGGTGGAAACGTTGAATTTGTTGATTATCGTGATGGAATTTGTTATTTAAAATTTCTTGGTCATTGTGCAAACTGCTCTTTAATGTCTGTAACTTTAGATGAAGGAATTAAAGAAGCTTTAATTAATGAAATACCTGAAGTTATAGATGTTAAATTAGTAGGAAATGATATTTTGGATGACGATGAAATTAATTTTTTTGATGTAAACTTAGATGATGATTTTGAATAATTGATCATCTTTTTTTTAAATATGTGATACAATAAAAGAGGTGATTTTATGAAAATTAAAAAAATATTTTTATTTATAGGACTTTTTCTTTTATTTTTATTTAATGATTTATTTTATTTAATACCTTTATCTATTTTAAAAATAGATTATAATTCATTAAGTTATAATACAGAGTCTATTTTATCGCTTGTTGGATCAATTTGTACAGCCTTAATTATCTTTATCATTTATCGAAAGTATTTAAAAAGTAAAATAATTGATTATAAGGCTAATTTTAAAAAATATATGGATATAGGATTCAAATACTGGATGATTGGTCTTGTTTCAATGTTTGTGAGTAATATTTTAATTTCCTTATTTAGTCCCGTTCATGAAGCTAATAATGAGGCTTTAGTTCAAGAAATGTTAAAACAAGCTCCATTTATAACTTTTATTAGTGCAGCACTAGTTGCACCATTTCTTGAAGAAATGTTATTTAGAAAAAGTTTTGGAGATATTTTTAAAAACAAAAAAATTATGGTTATAGCAAGTGGTATATTATTTGGACTTTTACATGTAGTGTTTTCTATGGAAACTTCTTGGGATTTACTTTATGTTATACCTTATGGAATGCTTGGATATGGATTTGCATGTAGTTTAGAAAAAACTGATAATGTATATGTTCCAATGACATTTCATATAATCCATAATACAATCTTAACTCTAGCATCTATTATAATGACCTTTTTAACGGAGATTCTATGATTACTCGAAGTGAAAAAAATAAAAAAATTCAAAAAAAAATTTTTCATGAAGAAAATCAAAAAAAAATTAGAAAATTTTCTAAAATAATTGGTAGTATTTTAGGACTTATTATACTAATTTTATTATATGGAATGTTTATCGGATCAAAAGTAGTTATTGTAAAAGAATATAAAGTAACATCAAATGAATTACCAAATAGTTTTCATGGAGTAAAAGTTGTACATATAAGTGATATTTTATATAATAGTTTAAATGAAAAAGATCTAAATACTATTCAAAAAAAAATAAATGAATTAAAACCTGATATTATTGTTTTTACAGGAAACTTAAAAAAAGTAGAATTAGAACTTTCTAAAAAAGAAATAGAAATACTCGAAAATTTCTTTAAAGATTTAAATGCTAGTTTAGAAAAATATGCTATTATAGGAAATAAAGATGATGATAGCTTTTATGTTATAATGGAAAATAGTAATTTTAAGGTTATGAATAATAAACAAGAAAATTTATATCAAAAAGATTCTAATCCTATTGAAATAATTGGATTTGATACTAATAATTTAAATTTTGAAAATTTAAAAAAGGAAAACTATTCTATTTGTCTTTTTTCAAATCCCGATAAAATTAATGACATTTTAAAAAATATTTCTTGTAATCTAGCCCTTGCAGGAGAAACTCTTGGTGGTGAAATAAAACTTTTTAATAAACCATTACTTGATGATCATAAATATAATTCAGAATACTCTAAAATTGAAAATGGTGAATTTTATATTTCAAATGGTCTTGGTAATGAAATCAATGTAAGATATTTTAATCATCCAGCAATTAATTTTTATAGACTTACTAAATATTAATACAACTTTTGTTGTATTTTTTTATAAAAAAGATTTATATTTCTATAAATCTTCATCTATTAATTTATTATCTTTTATATCAACAGAACTAATACTATCAAATTTTTTCTTAATCTTGTCTGTTGTATTTGAAAATGCTTCTATATCTTTATTTACTGTTATAACACTACGAGAAAGTTTATCAAATCTTTCTTTAAATCTTGTAAATTCTACTCCTAATTTATTTAACTCTTCATGAATTATACTTGTATATTTATCTCTTTCAATGTTTTGAATAATCATTAAGATCATTGTTAAAGTAGATATTAAAGTTGTAGGACTTGTCATCCAAACTCGTTTTTTATAGGCATATTCAATTAAATCAGTATGATATGCATTAATCTCGGCAAATATAGCTTCTGCTGGAATAAACATCATAGCTTGATCACTTGTTTCACCATCAATTATATATTTATAACTAATATCATCAATATGCTTTTTAACATCTCCCTTAAATTTTTTATATGCAATTGTTCTTTCTTCATCACTTCTTTTTTTATCTACCATTATACGATAGTTTTCTAAAGGAAACTTAGAATCAATTGCTATAGTTCCTAAAGGTTTAGGGGCAAAAATAACTGAATCAGCTATATATCCATTGGACATTTTTACTTGTTTTTGATATATAGAATCATTTTTCTCTCCAAATATATTTTTTAAAATTAAATATAAATTTACTTCTCCAAATATTCCTCTTGTTTTTTTATCAGTTAAAATATTCTCAAGGGAAAGAATATCCATTGATAAATTATCTATTTTCTTTTGAGCCTCATCTATTTTTGAAAGTCTTTCTAATACATTTACAAATGTTTTATTAGTTTTTTCAAAGTTTTCATCAATTCGAGAATTTACTTTTTCATTAATTTCACTAAGTTTAACATCTAATTTATCGTTTACTTTATCAAAATTTAAAGTCATATCTTTATTTAAGTTGTCTTTCATACTATTAATTTCATTATTAATATTTATTTCAAATCTTGAAAGTCTTTCCAAAAAATCCATTGTATTTTCTTTGGGTCTTTTTAATTTTAGAAAAATAATAACATTAAAAATAATTAACAAAACTAAAAGTACGAGAATTATAATATTAAATAAATCCATTAAATTTCTCCAACAACAGTAATAATCATAGGACGACATTCTGTTGTTTCATAAAAATACTTTCCAAGTGTTGTTCGAATTTCTTGTTTAATATTATTATAATCAACAAAGTTTTTAGATATATTATTTTTAATAATTCTTTCAGAAATAACACTACTTTCTTTTAAAATATCTAAATTATCTTTTACATAAATGAATCCTCTTGTAAGAATTTCTGGACCAGCAATAATTTCCTTTGTTTTTTTATCAAGAGTTGCGGTAATTATTACAATACCAGCTTCAGCTAACATTTCTCGATCTTTTAAAACAAGTTCACCAATATCATTTTGACTCTTTCCATCAATTAAGATTTCATCTACTTTTACTCTTTTTTGATCATCAACTAATTTTCCATTTACAAAAGTAATTACATCTCCATTTTGTTTTAATAAAATATTTTCCTTTTTAATTCCCAATTCTAAAGCAAGATTTCCATTTTCAACTTGATCTTTATAATTTCCTTTAACTGGAAAATAATACTTAGGATTCATAAGACCTATCATTAACATAAGATCTTCTTTAGATGGATGAAATAAAAGATGATCTTTATTTGATAATGCAACAACATTAATTTTCTTTTTAGCAAATTCATCCATGATAAGAACCATTCTTTTTTCAACTCCCATATACATAGGTTCTGTAATAAAAATGGTATCATCCGGTTTTAATTTAATATAACGATCATTATCTTTTAAGATTCGTTCTAAATTCGCATAAGGTTTTTCCTTAAGATCACTAACAAGAACAACTACTCCTTTTTCATTCAAGCTACTTAAATCTCCAATTTTGTTTTTATTAATAGTTAAATAACCTAAATCAAGAGAACGACTTATAATATCATTTAAAAGTTTCCCCATAATAACTATTTTGCGATTTGTTTTAGAAACACAATCAAATATTTCTTGAATACGATAGATATGAGCTGGTAATACACTCATAATAATCCTTTCTTCATTTTCATGTAATACTTTTCGAATAAAACTATCTACTCGATGCTCTGGAGTTGTAAAGCCTGGCTTTTCAGCATACATTGATTCAGTCATTAAACACAAAACATTTTGTTTTCCAACATAAGCAAGACGTCCAATATCACAAGAAAAATGATTTTTCATCGTTGGATCAAAAATAAAATCACCAGCATAGACAATGCTTCCATCATTTGTATTTAATACATAAAGAGTACTATCTGGAATTGAATGAGTTACTTGAAGAGGAAAAATACTATTATTACCAAAATTAATTTTTGAATTAAACTTAATTTCTCTTAGATTTTTTCCTTTAACACCATCTGTTTCAAGAGTTAATTTTAACATTTCCATAGTATACTTTGCTGCATATATAGGAATATCTGGTAAATCTATTAAAATATCAGAAATAGCTCCTATATTAGATTCATGTCCATGAGACAAAAAGATTCCCTTTATTCTTTTTATGTTTTCTTTTAAATATTCAAAACTTGGAATGATATAATCAATTCCTAAATATCTGTCCTTCGGATATTTAAGTCCGGCATCAAATATAAAAATATCATCATCAACAGATACAACATACATATTCTTGCCATCTTCATTAAGTCCTCCAAGGGCAAATAAATTTATTTTACTCATAAATTCTCCTTTCATAGTAGTCTTTAAATTACTACTTTTTCATATAATTAATTAATTTATAATTTTTAAATAAAGTATTAGCTTCTAAGTCAAATAATTCTATATTAGTTTTAGCTAAACTACAAAAAAGTTCTTTATTATTACTAGATAAAGTTGCTGTCGAAAATTCTTTTTCACATACAAAATTTCCATCATTATAACTTCCTTTAAATAATACATTTAAGGAATCTTTATACCCAATTCTGTAAGAATAAATAAGTGATTCATCTGTAAAATCATAAGTTGCATTTAAAGAACTTGTTAATTCTTCTTGGTTTTCTTCTAATTCCATCATAAATGTATAAGTTGCTGTACTAAAAGAATATTTTTTGGTACTTGATTCTTGTTTTTCTAATAATTTTTCTATATTAGTTTTAGAATACCCTTTTTTTATTAAATAATTTTCTATTTGAGTATCCATACTAGGTGTTAATAAATAATTTATTCCAAAAATTACTCCTATAATTATTAAAGTAATAATTAAATATTTTATATACTTATTCATAAATCTCCTATCTTCCTAAACTATTAATTCTATTATATGCATCTTCCGTATAACCAAATGGATCTCCTACTTTTACAATATTTCCATTAGAATCTTTTACTAAATTTCCATTTTCATCATATTTATTTGCAAATTTTAAAAATACCCAATATTTTACTGAATCATTCATTTTATAAACAGTGTATATTTTAGTTACATTAGGAATAAAATATTCATCTGATCTGCTAACTAGATCATCCATCTTTGTAATATCCTTAACCCCATTATTTACGAAGCAAATATCTCCTATATTTCCTGTATTATTATAACATCTCTTATTATAATTACAATTAAAACAATCATGTTCATTTCCATATAAAGGAAGAGTTCTATTTCCATTCACTAAAACATCTCTTACAGCTTGTAATCTCTCATCTGTGCAAGAACCATTTTGTCCTTCTTCTATATGTTTTGATGCATTTGCAAACCAACCACTATTTTTTACATAATTAAATAATCCTTTTCCATAATGCTTACTGTTAGTACCTAAAAGTTCATACCTATTTGCCATTAATGATGCTTCTAATTTAGATCCTTCAATTGTACCTTGTTCAGATTTTGCAACACCACAAAGTCCCTTTAACTCTTCTTCCGTTAAATTATACTTTTGGCCAATAAAAATTGCACTTGGATCAGCCAGTCCTTGTTTTGCTAAAGCTATAGCTTGTTTATTTCTTTCATCGATATTCTCATTATATTTCATTGTATTTGAAACATTTATTAATTCTTCATTTTTTTGATTTTCTTTATCTTGTTTTTCAATTATTCCTTTAATATTTTCTCTAGTTGCATTA
>CACZOV010000044.1 GCA_902782915.1 uncultured Erysipelotrichaceae bacterium
ATGGTGGGCCTGAATGGACTTGAACCATCGACCTCACGCTTATCAGGCGTGCGCTCTAACCACCTGAGCTACAAGCCCATTTACATATCACTCTTTGGTGTCCAGCTAGGGATTCGAACCCTAGACCCACTGATTAAGAGTCAGTTGCTCTACCAACTGAGCTAGCCAGACATTCCGCAAGAACAAATAATATTTTATATTATGTTCTTGCTATTGTCAATAAATTTTTGTAATTTTTTTCTTTTTTTTATGCAATTGATGTAATTTCAACTTGATAAACACCATTTGGACTTTCTACGTCAACTATTTCTCCAACTTTTCTTCCTAATAAAGCTTTTGCAATTGGACTTTCATTTGAAATTTTACTTTCAAATGGATTTGCTTCTTGACTTCCAACAATTTGATATTCATCTTCCTCTTGATCATCAATATATTTAATTTTTACAGTATTTCCAATACTAACTTTATCATTATCAACTTGCTCAATAATAGAAACATTTTCCATTATCTGCTCTAATTTTTGAATTCTTCCCTCAAGTTCAGCTTGTTCATTTCGAGCAGCATCATATTCTGCATTTTCAGATAAATCTCCTAAAGCCCTAGCTTCTTTAATTGCTTTTATATTAAGTGGACGTTTAACATTAATTAAATCATCCAATTCTTTTCTCAATTCTTCATACCCCTCTTGAGTTAAATAAACTGTCTTCTTTTCCATCTCGACACCTCCTAAATAAAAAACTCCTTATCAGTATATTATAAACTATTCAAAAAGTCAAGGTAAATTTTTCCTGTATTTTTCTAAGTTTTTTATCAACACTTTATGATATGCAATACTTTAAATATTATTCTTCTAAATATGGAATTCTTAACATCGAATACATTGGAATATCTTTATTAAATCTTATTTTTAAAATACTATCTGCTTGATTGGCAACTAAAATTGGCTCCATTTTCTCATTATATAAATTATCAATAATTAATTCAATTATATCCATATTCGGAGTTATAATTTCAATTTTATCACCTAATTTAAAATAGTTTCTTTGACGAACTGTGTAAATTTCTTCATTTTTATCAATAATAATTCCTAAATAGTCTTGATTACTTGACTCGCCTCTTCCAATATAATATTGATCAGTCACATCAGCTTCCTTATTATAAAAGTGTGTACTATTTTCTCGATTTGATACTTTACTTAAAATATGAATTTCTTTTTTTAATAAATCATCTGTTAATTGATTGTTGTAAACTGCTTCTATAATTCTTCTATATGATGATAATACAACAGCTAAATAAAAAGGCGAACGCATTCTTCCTTCTATTTTAAAACTTTTTATACCAATCATTATCATATCCTTAATATACCCCGACATATTAAGATCTTTAACTGCCATAGAAAAATCTTTTTCGTCATTAATATCAAAACAAAAACGACAAATTTGAGCACATCCACCACGATTAGAATCACGATTAGTAAAATAGTTTGATAAAACACATCTTCCACTTACAAATGTACACATTGCACCATGAATAAATACTTCTATATCCATTTTAGTATCTTCAATAATTTCTTTAATATCATCTCTATTAGTCTCTCTTGCTAAAACAACTCTATCAATACCAAGTTTTTTTAAATAAGAAACACTTTCTTTATTAGAAATACTTAATTGAGTACTTAAATGAACTTCTACCGAAAAATTTTCTTTAATATATTTTACTAAAAATAAGTCACTTACAATAAAAGCATCAATTCCAGCTTCTACTACATTCTTAATATAATCATATACTCCAGCAATATCAGAGTTATGAAAAACAATATTCAATGTTAAATAAACTTTTTTCCCGTATTTATGAGCAAAACTGCATCCTTCTTTAATCTCACTTAAACTAAAATTATTAGCATTTGCTCTTAAACTATAGTCACGTCCTCCAATATAAATAGCATCTGCTCCATATATACAAGCAATTTTTAATCTTTCTAAATCACCAGCAGGACTTAATAGTTCAACTTTATTATTTAATAATTCTTTCATCGCTATTTTACCTTATAAATTGTCTTAGTATAAAAAAATCCATCATAATTACCAATTAATTTTTCCATATCTTTTAAAAACAATTCCCCATCTATTTTTTCTTCTAAACTTTTTTTATATAATTCTAATATTTGTAAAAATATATTATCGTCTATATAATTATTATCAATAATACCATATTCAATTTTATCTTTTAGATCTAAAAATGCTCTTGATCCATTTAAAATATCTCCAGTTAAAATATTAGTACCAATTTTATTTTCAACAACTAAATACTCTCTATCTTTATTTTTTTCTTTTATTGTATTTATTTTATTATGATTAGATCTTTCTATATGTTGATAATAGTTTGTAACTAATTTTCTTTTTGAATGTGAAATAATAACATGACCGATGAAATAAGAAATTAAAGAAATGTTCGTTTTAAGGCTTATGTCTTCCATTTCTTCTTTAGTTATTTCCGTACTTAAATATGCATAACTGCAACCAAGATCTTTATAAAAGTTACAAATATTATAATTAGTAACCATATGAGTTTGATGAAAACAAAGATTAATTTTCAAATTTAGTCTTTGAGTAATTGATAAAATGCTAAGATCATAAAATAAAACTCCTTTAATGTTTAATTTAGAAAGTTCTATCAATTTTTTTTCTAAATCCTTTAGATCATCATTAAAAATATTTTTATTAATAGAAACAAATAACTCAATATTTGGATATGTATTTAACATTTCTTTTATTTCATCAAGTGATAATTCATAGTAATTAACAGAATAATTCTTTAACCCTATAAGAAAAGAATTAGCGAAAGGTAAGTATTCGCGTAATTCTTTTTTATTTATTTGAATAAGTAATTTCAACTTAACCCCTTCTTTCCGTTACAGCAACCCCATCACCTATTTTATAAATTGTTGTTTTATATAGCATATGATTTTCTAAAAAATAGGTATAATCTTTTATTTTTCGTACTATTCCTAAAATATTTTTAGATGGAATATCTTCTTCATTCATTTCTACGTATCCATGAAAATACATGTTATCTGTAATAATATATCCATCAACTGCTAAATTGGATTCAAAATGTTCAAAGAAATCTCTATTTTTTCCTTTAGCAGCATCTATAAATATTAAGTCATATTCATCTTCCAATTTTACATTCAATGCATCATTAAAAATTAAAGTAATCCTATCTTCCAAATTAAACTTTTTAATATTTTTTAAAGCTTCCATATATCTTGCTTCATCGCGTTCAATAGTAGTTACATGAATATCTTTATCAAGAAGTGCCATCATAATTGCAGAATAACCAATTGCTGTTCCTATTTCTAAGATATTTTTTAGTTGTTTTTTCATTATAAAACTTGTGAGAAACTCAATTCCTTCATCCTGCATAATAGGAATATTTTCTCTTTCAGCATAATCTTTCAATTCTTTTATTTCATTTAATTTGTTATTCATTTTAGTATCCTCCATTTACTTTTGATAATTCTTGCTTTTTAGCTTCAAATGCTTTGGATGTTTCAAAAAAGAATGTCTCATTTGTATTAATATTGGAAATAAAATATAAATAATTTGTATTAGTTCTATTTATTGCTGCATCAATACTTTCTTTTGATACCATACAAATTGGTGATGGTGGTAATCCAACCATGTTTACATTTCTTGTATTATAAGCATTTTGACTTTGATATTCTGACTTTGTTAATGCTCTCTTATCATCAAGTTTTAAACCATATCTTGTTGTAATATCACTTCCTAAAGACATCTTTTTATTTAATCTATTAACAAATACACTTATAACATTACGTCTATTATCTGGATTTTCACCTGTATTTGTTACTTCTTTTTCAGCAATACTTGCAAGAGTCAATAATTCATGTATGGAATAGGTATCTAAATTAATTTGATTTTTATATGGTGACAAGATAAGATCCATTTGATCAAGAAGTTTTTTTATAATTTCATAAACAGTAACATCTCGATTTTTAAACTCATATGTATCTGGAAACAAGTATCCTTCTAAAGCATAATAAATATTTTCATTCAAAATGTCATTATTTATAAACCAATAATCTTCTATTAAACTATTTAAGTATTCTTTATTATTAAGAATATCCATTACATCTTGATAAGAGTTACTTGTATTTTTTTCGATTACTCTTGCAAATTCTCGATAGTTTATTCCCTCTTTAAAAGTAATTTTTATAGTATCATCACGATAAACTTTTCCTTCTTTTAACATTTCAACAATTTCTTTTAAAGAATTATTTGAATTTAGTTTATATATACCAGCTTGTAATGAATTAATTCTATTTACTTTTAAATAAATAAGAAAAAAATTATCACTTTTAATTAATCCTTTTTCTTTTAGTATTTTAGCTATTAACCTATTTGTTGTATTAGATTCTATTGTAACAATTTGACTATTTGAATTCTTACTTACTGGTTTTATATAATAACTATATAAAGAAACGGTTGTTACAAATAAAAATAACATTACTAAAACTATTATTAGTAAACACTTTCTAACTTTTAACATAACTACTCCATCATATTTTTTAGAAAACTAATTATTAGAAGTTTGATTTTTTATTTCTTCTTGAATAGATTCTAAAAGTTTTTCAATAACTTTCCACTCTTTTTCGGTTTCAATTGGTAAAAGTTCCATCTCATCTTGACTATTTGGATCATAAATAGATGCATATACTTGAATATTTCCGTTTTTATCCTTTGTATTGTCTGTATATACTATATAACTTTTCTTAGTTTCATCACTATCAAATGTAAAAAGCACATCACAAGTAATTTCACGTCCTTCATCATTTATAACTGTAAATGTATTTTTTTCTTCCATAATTATCTCCTATCTAGGTAGCTTTGTAGTATCACAACACTTGCAACACCATCTACCACTTTTTTTCTTTTTTTTCTACTTAAATCTCCTTGAATTAAAACACTATTGCTTATTTTTGATGTTAATCTTTCATCTTCAAGTATTACCTCAATTTTTAGTTTATTTGTAAGTTTTTCTTTAAATTTTAAAACAGTTTTGGTCATGTAACTTTCAGTATTATTCATATTTTTTGGATATCCGAGAATAATCTTATCAACATGTTCAATTTTAACTATTTTAGAAAGTTCATCTATTAAATAATCATAATTTTCTTCATGTCTTAAAGTTTTATAAAAACTTGCAACTACACCATTTGATTTACTAATTCCAAGTGTCCTGGTTCCAAGATCAAGTCCAAGATATGTCATAATTAACACTTCCTATCATATCATATTTTTACTTTTATAACAACTATATTTCTAAATATTCTTTAACCATCTTTTCAATTGCTTCAATATATTTTTCTTTCTCAGTTAATAATATATTTAAATTTACATTACTACTGACATAACCTAGTTCTACTAAATAACTTTCGCATCCATGATTAGAATTGTAATAAGGATTACCTTCTTTTTTAGGATTACGTCCATCAACATATGCTCCCGTTATAATACCTCCTGTTTCTCTTATCATATAATAATAAGTTGAATCAGTATTTGCTCTTTCATAAGGTTTATATCCATCTTTTTTAGCATCATCTTCCATTGTTTGCAAATCACTTTTAGTAAGTGTCCTAAGATATACTCCTTTGTCTACTTTATTTGAAACATTTGAAGAAAACTTAGTACTTGTGTTTTTAACAATATTAGATGCTAATTTCTTGGCAAATACTAGGTTAGCATGGTTAGGAACATATACTTCTACTCCTCCACTTCCAACATTTAAGGTAGCCGAGTTTTGATGAATTGACAAAAGTAATTTAGCTTTTGTCTGATAAGGAATACTGACTCTTCCATTTTTACCATAATTTTCAATTCCTACATCACTTTCTCTTGTTAATTTTACCTTTAATCCATCTTCCTCTAATTTTTCTTTTAATAACAGAGAATAAGAAAGATTAATATCACTTTCATGATATTTACCATTTATGGCTCCAACATCAATTCCACCGTGACCAGGATCAATTACTAGATCATAAATATTACTTGGTAGTTTTTCTTCTTTTGTTTCAATTGATAAATATTCGTCTTCATCTAATTTATTAAATTTAATATTAATTTGATAATTTTTTTGATTTCTTGTAACTGTATAATACTCCAAATCATCCTGTTTAGTATCTTTTTTTAATTTATAATATGTTTCTCCACTTTTTAAAAATAATAGATAATTATCTGTTACATGCTCTAAATCTATTCCTTCATTTATATATTCATTTGTTTTAAACTTAGTTTTTCCATTTTTTAAATTAGTTATTAATTTAACTTCATTTTCTATTTCTTTATTTTTAAATATTAAAACTAAATCATCAACTTCCTTATTGACATATCCTTCTAAATTTAAAAAACGACCATATATTGTATAAGAGTCTATAAAAGCAGATTCTTCTATATTTTCCATAAAATCAAATACAGGATCATCTTCTAAAGCATTAGAAACACCACATCCAATAGTTGTAAACATTATACATATTAAAATAAATATTTTTTTCATAAATCTCCTATTTCTTCTTAAAGAATGTTATAAAATTATTCAGAATCAACAATTTTTTCTAAAATATTTTGAAATTCATTAGGTACTTCTTTGGAAAATTCCAAAATTTCTCCACTTCTTGGATCTGGAAACTTTATTTTATAAGAATGTAATAATTGTCCAAAATCTTTATAATCATTTAATACTTTTCCATATAACGGATCATTTACAATTGGATGATTAATATATTTCATATGAACTCTTCTTTGATGAGTTCTTCCAGTAGCTAATTTACATGCTATTAAAGTATACTTTTTAAATCTTTTTAAAACCTTAAAATGTGTAATAGCTTTTTTACTATTTATGCTTGTAACAGTCATTTTCTCACGATATTTTGGATCTCTTCCGATAGGTGCATCAATGGTTCCTGTTAGAGATGGAAAAGTTCCTTCAACAAGAGCTAAATAATATCTTTCAACAACCCGCTCTTCAATCATTTTACTTAATTTTTCATGAGCAAAGTCATTCTTGGCAACTAACATAAGACCACTCGTATCTTTGTCAAGTCTATGAACAATTCCAGGTCTATATGAATTATTACTTAATTTATATTTTCCAAGTAAAGCATTAACTAGCGTATCTTCATAGTTTCCAGGTGCTGGATGAACAACCATTCCTGATGATTTATTAATAACTAAAAAATCATCATTTTCATATACTACATCAACTTTTATATTACTAGGTTTTAAATTTAAAAGTGGATCTTTTATAGTATCCAAAACTTTTATTTTATCACCAGTTATAACTTTATAATTATTAGAAGTAAGAGAATCGTTGACTAGGATATTACCAGATTTAATTAAACTTTGAATTTTACTCCTAGATAAATTTACCTTATCAGTCAAATATTTATCTAATCTAATATTATCTTCTTCGACTAAAAATTCCATTTTCCCCTCCTATTATATTTTCTATTATAATTAAAACTACTCCTATAAAAATAAAAGTATCAGCTAAATTAAAAACGGGTGCATCATATACAAATATTTTAAAATCTAAAAAATCTTTAACTCCATTAAATAAAATTCGATCAAAAAGATTTCCTAATATTCCTCCAATTAATAAACTGTAATAAATTATTTTTAAAGTTGTCAATTTTTCTTTTTGAATAGAATATATTAAAAAAAGTAAAACACCGATACCAAGAATAATTAAAAATATTTGTTTCCCGCTTAAAATACTAAAAGCTGCACCATCATTAACAACATATGTTATATTAAAAAAATTTGGAATTATTTTAATACTTTCATATAATTTCATTGTATTTTCTATTATTCTTTTAGAAACAAAATCAATTAAAAAGAATAATATACTTAAAAAAAATAATTTTTGTTTCATAAAATCACAATGTTATTATATCACTTTTAAGAAAAAAGAAAAACTACTATTAGTAGTTATTATAAGATTTTTATAAAATTATTAGTACAGTTAATCTTTAGAAATATATTTTAGATAAAGCATAATAGCAATAATAAAAGTTAAAATCATTAAAATTATAAAACTAATAAATAATTCATTCATACTAATAATATTTATTTTATGTAAATAAAACGTTATAGAGCTTAGTATTAACATTATTAAAAATGATATAATTATTTTTAGAATAATTTTTCTATGTTCATTATAAACACGATTAATTTTATTATCATTTCTTTTATAATTATCAACATAGACTTTATCATTATAAATAAATACATCAACACTATTATTAACTAGATATTCAGGATAAAAATTCAAACTTGGAGTTTTTGTTTTATATTCTATACCTTTATATTTATATTTTATAATTGCAAAATAATATAATGAAATTTTCTTTGATCCAAGAGGTGGAAATTTTCTAATATATGTTGCTCTTTTAAAAATTGAATTATTATAGTCATTACTATAGGAAGTCGGCGTTGCAATAATTTCTCCTGGTATTTTTATTCCTTTATCAATAATTTCTTTAACAACTTTTCTATTCCTTAATGCATTTATTATATTAGATAAACTCATAAATAAAACTACAAATAACATTATTAATAATAAACTACTTATAATTAATAAAATATCAATTTTAAAAACACCTTTTTTATATTCATTAAAGACAATAAATAATATATATATAATTGTTAAACTAAAAATTAGTAATATAACATTTACTTTGGTATTTATTTCTTCATCTTCATAATTTTTCATTTTATCCACCTATATTACTTTTTAAGTATATCATATTTATTATTTTTTAACATTATATTTATTAAAAAGAAGTTAAAAGATTATTTAACTTCCAATTAATGTTTAAAAAAAGTATTATTATTAAATTTTTATGCTTCTTTCTTCCATTTTAAAAACTTGTCTTTTTATTAATATTATTTACTAATCCCGATTTTTAACATATATTCTTTCAAAATAAGAGCATCCCTTTTTACCATGAACAAAGTTTTATATTTATTATCATATTTTGAGCCTAAAACTTCATCTATACATTCTTTAATTACTTTATATGCATCTTCTAAAGGCATCCATAATAATTCTCCACCTTCTTCTTGTTCTTTTTTGGTTAAATGAAGTAATTTAGTATCTTCTAAAACATTTGCTTTAAAAATATAAGATATTTGGCAAAAATTTGTTTGTCCTTTTTCTTCAATTGTGATTCCAAGTTCATCTATATCATATATTTTACATCCAGTTTCTTCAAGAATTTCTCTTTTAAATGCTTCTTTTGGATCTTCTCCTTTTTCTATTCCACCTCCTGGAAGTTTATATTCTTTTTTTTTCTTTTTATGAAAAACTGCTATTTCAGCATTTGCATTAATAATTATTCCTCTAGAGGCATAGCGAATTAATGGATCTTTAAGTTCTATTTTTGGAAGATTAAAATCTTCATCAGTTATTCTTGCAATTATATTAGACATTTTCATCTCTTACCTTTCTTAAAATTTTACTAATTCCTTCTTCTTTATTGTAAACAAAATCACTTTTATCTAAAATTATTTGACAAGAATCAGATGGACACAAAAACATTCCGACAGAATTTTGCATGGTTCGATCATTATAATCATTTCCAATCCCTATTACATGATTTTTATCTATATTTAAATATTCACACATTTTTTTAATTCCGTTTCCTTTAGTTACTAATTTATTATTTATAGAAAACCAAGGAGTTTCACCATCTAAACTAATACTAGAAGATGAAAAATCAATACTTTGATTTGCTATTGAAACAATATCACTATAGTTATTAATAATTTCTTCTTTTATTTTTCTTAATTCTAAAAATCTTTTTAGTTTTAGCAAGGTATTAATTTCTAAATTATCGAGATAATCAATTCCATTTATTATAAATTGATTATATAAATTTTCTTTTATTAACTCTTTATTTTTTTGTTGTTTTAACATTTCTTTTAATACTATTAATTCTTCTTTTATATTATCTTTTATTGTAATTGGTTTTTGACTTATATGGCATTGATAAAAATTATTTTTAATATTATAATCATTTAATATTATTGGATTTTTATTGTATTCACTTATACTACTAGCATATTCTTCATCACCCGTTCCTAGTATAAAAATAAATTTATCTTTATATTCACTCCATAATCTATAAATAAAATCCTGATTTAAATAATAAGAATAGACATTTTCCATTGATTTTCTATTATAAAGATCAGCTCCATTTGATGCAATGATATATTTAGAAGCATGAGCTTTGGTACTAATATTTTTAACTAGAAATCTTGGAAGTCCAGATGTAATTATAACATTAATTCCTATCTTTTCTAACTCATCTATTGATTCTATTGTATCTTTACTAATTACATGATTAGAATCTCGAATAGTTCCTTCGCTATCTAAAAAAATTGCTTTAAAATTCTGAAACACCTTGTATCACCTCATCCATTTCTTGAAAACTTTTAACACGAATAATTTCTTTGTTACTACAATAGTTATTTCCATTATCCATAATGAATACTTTAACGTTTGCTAATTCATTAACTAACATACAATTATTAGGCATGTCATCAACAAAAAAATTTATTTTATATTTAAAACAAATATCTTTTTTATCAGTAGAATCTACAATTAGTTTATCAAATGGAACATGATGGTGTTTTAAAAAATTATAAGTATCTTTATAGGGATCAGTATAGTATTTTTTGCTTCTTGCTGTAATAATATATATCTTATATCCCAATTCTTGCCATTTTTTTAACGTTTTAATAACACTTTTGCGTAATTTAGCATTTTCAATGATTTTTCTTCGATAAGTAAGAAAGAATTTATCTTTATCAAGATCACTCCATTGATACATTTCACCAACTAAATACTCGCTTTCATCAACAATTCCTTTTCCATTTATCTCTTTATCAAAAATTGATGCATATTTTTTCATTTCATCTTGAATATCTGTAATTGTATCATCTAAATCTATTCCTATATTATTTTGATTTTGAAAAATAAAGTATTCTTTTTTTATTTTATTAATACAAAAATCTAAGTTTGAATCTATTTTACAACTACTACATTCAAATCTATTACCATCATATATCAATGGATAGCTATAACAAATACCACTCTTAAGATGATAAAAAGATGCTACTAAAGAAAATGGTTTAGAGGATAATAAATTCTTTAAAATACTAACAACACAAGAAGATACTCCGTAATTTGTATATCCTTTTCCTAAAACTATACTATCAGCAATAGTTAATACTTGATCTTCAATCACTTTTTTTTCTTTTTCAGATATTTTAATTGGAAGAGAATTAACTTTAACAGTATCCCATAAAATAGTTTGAGCATACCCATGTTCCCCAACAACAATACCATCTACATTCTCTTTTGGTACTTGATATTTTTCACTTAAAAAATATTTTAAACGATTGCTATCTAGCATACATCCACTACCAATGACTTTACTATATTCATATTTTTTAGATACATAAGTAGTTAAAACATCATTTGGATTAGAAACAACAATAATACTTCCATTAAAACTTGTTTTTAAAATATTATTCATAATATCATCAATCATAATAAAACTGTCTTGTAAAAAATTTGTTCTATTTTTATTATTCTTAATTCCTGCTGTAATAATTAAAACTTGAGAATCATATAAATCTTTATAACTTCCTAGTTTAATCTTAGTAGATGATAACATATGATTAAAATCATTAATATTACTAAGTGTTCTTTCTTTATTATTATCAATTAAAATAAGTTCTAAATTTAAATTTAATGTAAGAATTTCATGTATAATTGAAAGTCCTACCTTTCCACAACCAATAATTCCAATTTTATTTATCATTTTTTTCCTCTTTATAAACTATTTTATTTTTTTTGGATGCAACTGACTCACATAATTTTGTTAATAAAAAAATACTTTTATCATGACTTAGTAAATCAGATTCTCCTTTTTTATCACTTAAAAACTCTAGAAAACATGTTTCTCTGGCTTTTTCATTATTACCTAAAAAATCATTTTTAACAATTAAATCTTTTATACTAATTTTTTCAAAAGGTTTTCCACCTATTAAATTATTGTTTCTAAAAATGTATATATCAAAATGATCAATAGATCCAACATCATAACTTGGAATATCTATTTTTTCAGAAATCTCTCCTGATTGATAACTATGAATTTGAATATTCATAATTGGTCCTATTTGAATATTTATTTGTTCATGTCTTACCCTGCCATTTGATTTATATGTATCTTTTGGTAAAATTGTCCATGCTCTTTTTGAAAAACCACTTTGTAATAAATTTAAATTACAATGTGTAATAACGTAATCATCTTTTTTAAAATCGATCATTGCATGAAAATCTAATTCTCCAAAATCTTTTAAACTCTTAGTGTTTTTTAAAATTTCTTTATATTTTTCTGTTTGAAAATATTTTTCATAAAACTTATTATCTATAGTTTGAAAAAAATCCATAGGTCTAAATAGTGATGTTGTAATAGAAAGATTATTGGTTTTCTTAGTCTTTAATTTTGAATTACTTTCCAAAAGCCATGTAATTAAATCAACAAAATGATAACCTGAATGAAAAAGTTTTCCATACCCATATTTATATGGATGATTTTCGCGACTAAAAAATTCATCTGGCATATTCCACATACCATCACTATGATAAATATCTAAATAAGTAATAGGAATTTCATATTTCAAAACCGTCTCTTCTATTAAATTTTTAACATAATTATATCCTGCATGAAATCTTCTTTGACATTGAATTGTAAAATTAATACTTTCTTTTTTTTCTTGATATTTTTCTTTTAAAATATTATATTCTTCTTCTATTTTTTTACTATTTTCTATATTTTTAAAAACATATAAAGGAGAAGTAATTGGTTTATCCATTAAAATATTTATATTTTGATCTAAAAGAAATTTAGCATATGCAAAATGAGCCTTTGGTTCTGTTGAGATAATTGCATATTTAATATTATATTTTTTAAATAATAAAATTAAATTTTTTTTAGTTAATTCAGATAATTCTAAGCTATTTGATTCTTGATCTGGAACAAAATAGGTATCAATTATCATTTGTTCTTTTTTTAAATAATCTAAAACTTTTTGTTCCATATTTTTTAAATCAACAATTAATTTTGGTAAAACATTATGCTTTTTCATCAAATTCATATAAATTCTTTTTGCATGAGGACCAAGTCCTATTAATACAATATTCTTATCCATATTAAACCTCAACTTTATTCCTTAAATAAAACCACTATATATCTCTTTTTCTTGTCAAATATTATAACTCCATTATATTGTAAAATCAATAATAGTTAATTAAAAAATAAAGTACAAAAATATTACAAAATAATTTGCTTAACTTTTCCACTTGCAATAATTTAACTATAGTAACACTTAATTAATTGATTACCTCTTTTCATAAAGAAAGGAGGACTGATAATATGTCAAAGAGAGACTTTTTTAGTATTATTTTTGATTATCATTATTCTTTTATTAATTGGATTATTATATAGCTAAATCTAAAATATAAAAGTATCACCTAACAAATCAAATATATGTTAGGTGATATCATAATTATTTATTAATTAAGTCGCATAAGTGCAACTGATTTTTTAATGGTGCTAAAAGAGGGATTCGAACCCCCGACCTATCCCTTACGAGAGGATTGCTCTACCGACTGAGCTATTTTAGCAGTAAAAGAAGAATTTATTTTTCTTCTTTTATTTCTTTATTTGGTTCTAAAGCATCGCGTCTTGAAAAATTTAAACGTCCCTTTTTATCATAGCCTAAACATTTAACTAATATTTCATCTCCAAGAGATACTACATCTTCAACTTTCTTTACATGTTCTTTAGCAAGAGCACTAATGTGAACTAGTCCTTCACATCCAGGCCAAATTTGAACGAAACAGCCAAATTCTTCTATTTTAACAACTTTAGCATTATAAATTTTTCCAACTTCTGCTTCTTTTATTACATCTTTTATCATTAAAGCAGTTTTATCAATTATTTCTTTATCAGTATGATAAATAATAACACGACCATCATCTTCTAAATCAACTTTAACTGCATTTACATCAGTTACTGAAGTTACATTGCTAGCTTCAAGAATGATTTTAGTAATCATTTCTCCACCTTTTCCAATAACATCTTTAATTTTATTTGGATTAATCATAAATGTTAAAGTCTTAGGAGCATATCGAGATACTTCAGGACGAGGTTCTTTTATTGTTTCCTCAATCTTATCTAAAATTTGCATACGAGCTTTCTTTGCTTGAGCAAGAGCCTTTTCTAAAATTTCCTTACTAACTCCTTTAATTTTAATATCCATTTGAAGTGCAACTATTCCATCTCTTGTTCCAGCAACTTTAAAATCCATATCTCCTAAATGATCTTCCATACCTTGGATATCTGTAAGAATTGTATATTCATCACCCTTAGTAATTAAT
>CACZOV010000045.1 GCA_902782915.1 uncultured Erysipelotrichaceae bacterium
AAGTTCTTTCATTAAATTAACTTTATTTTGAAGACGTCCTGCTGTATCAACAAGAACTACATCTATATTTTCTTCTTTAGCTTTTGTAATTCCATTATAAATTACACTTGATGGATCACTATTTTCTTTTCCAACTACTACATCACAATTAACTCGTTTTCCCCATTCAACTAATTGTTCTGTAGCACCTGCTCTAAAAGTATCACCAGCAACCATTAAAATACTTTTTCCACTTTTCTTAATTTTATTAGCAATTTTGCCAATTGTTGTTGTTTTACCAACTCCATTTACTCCAACAAATAAAAGAACTGTAGGTCCTGATTCATTAAATTTTATTTTATTTGTTAAAATTGAATTATCAACATAAATAATAAATAATTCATCAACTATTACTTCTTGAAGATAATTTAAATCTGTAATATTTTCAGATTTAACACGCTTTTTTAATTTTTCAATAAACGATAATACTGTATTTACACCAATATCTGCTTCTATTAAAATCTCTTCTAGTTCTTCAAAGTATTCATCTGTAATTTTCTTTGTCTTATTATTTAAATTAATTAATCTATTAACAAAAGTATTTCTTGATTTAGATAAACCTTTCTCATATAATTCTATCTTCTTATCTTCTGTTTCTTTATCATTTATTTTTTTTTCAAAATTATCTTCTTTGATACTTGTTAATTCTCTAGCCTCATTTTTTTCTTCTTTTTTAAATAAATTTTTTATATTGTTAAAAAGTCCCATATAATACCCTCCTAAAAAATTATAGCATTTATAAAAAAATATGTAAATGAGATTATAGTTTAAAAAATGATAAAGTTATCTTTTTAATAATTTATATCATCATTTTTTCAATTTAAATAGTACGAGACTTACCAAGAATTTAAGTCTTTTAAATTTTATATTGTTATTACAAAAAAAATATACCAAGTTTGATATATTTTAAGTAACACTTTTTTCTAATACCTTTCAAGCGAAAATAGTATTATAAAAAAACGAACTAAAAAGTTCGACTAATAATTCAAATGGAGCGATTGTCGTAGTTATCTACAACTTTTCACTTAATTACGAATTGATATATAAATATCAATCACTAATATAACTATATCATTTATTTTTGTTTTTGAATGTTTATTTTTTTAGATTTGACATATATTTACATTTTATATATTGGATTTATTATCTATTTTTTAGTGAATTATCTAAATAATTAATAATAATTTCTTCTCCTCCGATAATTCTTGCAATATCTTCAGCAGTAAATTCAGAATTACTATCGTTTACTAATTTTGTATCATATGATGAAGTTAATATAGAAATACCATTTTCCGTTTCAATATTAATTCGATCTTCACTATTTGCAGACCAGTTTTTAATTTCTATAATTGTAGCAGTATTTTCTCTAAATATTATTGCTTTATTGTAATAAAGATTTCCAAAATTGGTATGATTGTTATTACATCCGGTTAAAGTCATAGAACCAAGTGCTCCTAACATGCCTAAAACAACGATTTTTTGGTTTATTTTTAAATTTTTAATGTCCATATTCTTCCTCCTTAAATATATGAGCATATTATATTGCAAAAGCTTTATTTTATCAAGTGTTTCAATATTTTTTTTAATTTTTGATTTTTATGATATAATGTTTTAGGAGGTTTCTATGAATATTTATATTGCACATTCAAGAGAGTTTGATTATGTTAAGGAATTATATATTCCTATAAGAAATGATGAAAATTTAAATGAAAATACGATTATTTTACCACACGAAAAAAATGATTTTTCAAGTAATACTAGAGATTTTTATAAGAATATTGATTTATTAATTGCTGAATGTAGTTATCCATCAACTGGTCTAGGTATTGAACTGGGATGGGCTAGTGATGATAATATTCCTACATATTGTATTTATAAAAAAGGTAAAAAAATTAGTTATTCAATTAATGCAGTTACTAGCAATATATATGAATATGAAAATATTAATAGTATGTTAAAATTAGTTGAAAATATAGTAAATATAGAGAAAAATAAAATAATGACAAAGAAAAAATAAGGTTATTTTATGACTATTATTAACATAAAATATATTTATAAGAATGAAGAATGACTATATCTCATAATCATTCTTTTCTTTTGTATTTTTAATATCTTTAACGGTCTTTTCACTTAATATTCTATAAGAATAAAGTTCATTGGATAGTTCAATATATTTATCATTATCTTTAGTTTTGTTAATCTTATTTTTAATAAAATTAACTAATCTTTTAAATA
>CACZOV010000046.1 GCA_902782915.1 uncultured Erysipelotrichaceae bacterium
GAACTTGAAGAACTAAATAATAAAGAAAAAAATAGAATATTAAGTGATACTGTAAATGAAGAAGATATTGCATATGTGATATCAAAACTTACAAATATTCCTTTAACTAAACTAGTTTCAAGTGAAAAAGAAAAATTATTAAATTTATATTCAAATATGAAAAAGAATGTAATGGGACAGGATGAAGCATTAAAGTTAGTCTCTGAATGTATAATAAAGAGTCGAAGTGGTATTAAAGATCCAAATAGACCAATAGGATCATTTATCTTTTTAGGACCTACTGGAGTAGGTAAAACTGAAGTTGCTAAAACTCTTGCTTATGAACTTTTTGATGATAAGACTCATATGGTTAGAATTGATATGAGTGAGTATATGGAAAAATTTAGTGTTTCACGACTAATTGGATCTCCTCCTGGATATGTTGGATATGAAGAAGGTGGAGAATTAACTGAAGCTGTAAGACGTAATCCATATAGTATAGTTTTATTTGATGAAATAGAAAAAGCTCATCCAGAAGTATTAAATTTACTTTTACAAATACTTGATGATGGACGTATAACAGATTCAAATGGTCGTACAGTTGACTTTAAAAATACTATTATTATCATGACAAGTAATTTAGGTAGTGAATATGCATTAGAAGAAAAAAATGATTTAGTAATCAAAGAATTAGAAAAAACTTTTAGGCCAGAATTTATTAATCGAATTGATGAGGTAATTATTTTTAAGCCATTAACAAAAGAAGTAATTTATCAAGTACTTGATAAAATTATTCATGAAATAGAAATGAGACTTATTGATAAAAATATTAAATTAAAGTTAACTGATAAAGCACGTGATTACTTAGTTGAGATAGGATATGATGTTAACTATGGTGCAAGACCATTAAAAAGAGTTGTATCAAGGGAAGTTGAAACAATGCTTGCTAATAAGCTGATAAGTGGTGAAGTTCATTATGGTGAGTCTGTAACATTTGATTATCAAAACAATCAACTTATAATAAAATAGAGTTTAGATTTAATCTAAATTCTTTTTATTTTATAAAATATATATAAATAAAATGTATTCATAACACAAAAAAAGAAATAAATAATACATATATTTGTATATTTATGTAAATTTTGATCCTTAATAAATCGTTGTTTTTAACTTATATTGTTTTTAATTCTTAGATTTCTTTAGAAAAATTTAGTTAATTATTTAAAGATTTAGTTAATTGAATTACTTTTCTTCTTAATTATTAAATTTGTTTTAAATTTAAAGATTTGTTATAGTTTTTATTGCTTGCAGGAAATATTATTAAAAAGTATTAATAGTAAAGTAGTGTAAGGTTTGTTGATTATTTAGTATAAAATATTTTATAATGATATTAATAGGAGGGAATTATGCAATATATTAATGGAGAAAGGTTCAATGAATTAAGAAATGATGGTTTAGTTGTAAATAGGAATGAAAGTAAAAAAATGAAAACAGGTTATGCTTCAATTGATAAACCATGGATGAAATGGCATGAAGAGGGAAGTGATCTGTTAGAAATATCTGATGATAATTTTTATGATTATTTTATGCAGGAAACATGTTTTTATCCAAGTAGTACTATATTACTTGATATTTTAAATTTAAAAGGATATACAAGAAGTGATATTGAACATGAGGTAAAAAAACAAATTAAAATGTTTACAAATTTAGGAATAAAAGAAGGAGATACAGTTTCATTCATGATGTTAAGTGTTCCTGAAGTAATATTTATGTTCTTAGCACTTAATAAAATGGGAGCAATTGCTAATTTAATTAAATTTGATGAAAGTCCTGAAAGAATTAATTATATGTTAAATTTAACAAATTCAAAATACTTTTTTGTAAATGATATAGACTTTATGATTTCTAATTCTAAAAAAGTTTTAGAGCTTAATAATAATTTAGAAAAGATAATAACTATTCCTGTTATGGAAAGTATTGAAAATTCTAAAACAAAAGGTTTTGAAATTAAAAAAAGAATAAATGAATTAGTATTAAAGACTCATAAATATCCTAAAGAACAAGCAGAAGAGTTAAAAGAATTTGAAGAATTAGAAAAATTAAAAAAAGAATTAAGTAGAGAAGATATTAATAGTAAAATTATTTCATATGCTACTTATAAAAACGTTTATTTAAAAGATGCAGCAGTTAAACTGATAAGAAAAGGTTCATCTAAAACTACCTTAATTGTTTATACAGGTGGATCTACTGGTGATGCTAAAGGTGTTGAGCTTACAAATAAAAATTTAGTAGCTATGGCTCATGGACTTAAAAATAGTAACTATGGATTTACATATGGGAAAACTTCTATGAATATTTTGCCACCAGCAATTGCTTATTATTTAAATGCAACTTGTGGACTAATGATTTGTGGTGTTAAAGTTACCCAAATACCAATGTTTGAAATAGAAAAATATGCTGAGTTAGTTGATACTTATAAACCAAATATTATTTTTTCTGGACCAATTCTTTTAAAAATATTAGCTGCATCAAATATTAAAGATTTTAGCTATTTATCAAGTCCTGCAAGTGGAGGAGATAAATTACATGTAGAAGAAGAAATGTTTATAAATTCTGAATTAAATAAAAAAGGTGCTGGAAATGTACAACAAGGTTATGGATCAAGTGAAGAAACAGCTGTTGCTACATGTAACCCATATGATAAAAGAAAAGTTGGTAGTATTGGAATTCCAATGAGTGATGTAATTGTTTCAATATTTGATTATCAAACAGATAAAGAAATTCCTTATGGAAAAAATTTACAAGGAGAAATATGTATTACAGGTCCAACAGTTATGAAAGGATATTTAAATAATCAAGAGGCTACTGATTACGTTTTAAGACTTCATTCTGACGGTAGAATATGGGCTCATACAGATGATTTCGGTGTAATGGATGAAGATGGATTTATTTATCATAAGGGAAGAGCTAAAAGAATGTTAACAAGAAGTGGTACTAAATTATGGTTACCATCCCTTGAAGAAGAAATCCAAAAACTTAATCTTATAAAAGAATGCTGTGCAGTAAAACTAGATGATGAAGTTGAAAGAGAAGTTCCAGTTGTTCATGTTGTCTTAAAAGATGATTCAAGTGAAGATGTAATATATCAAATTGATGAATATATTAAAAATAATTGTCCATCTAATTATAGACCTAAATATTATATTCTTAAAAGTGAATTACCTTATACAGAAGTAAATAAAAAACTTGATTTTAAAACCTTAGAAAAAGAAAATATTTTAGATGAAGATAATTTTATTATTAATGGAATTATTATAAAACCAAGAGTAAAAGTAAAAAAAATAGTATAAAATGAAAAAAGTATTAGAGAAATCTAATATTTTTTTTAAAATAATTTGAACTAAAACAAAATTTGTTTTATAATAAATACATAGTAGAGGAGATTTATATGGAAAGTTTTTATTTTACCGCATTTGGTTTATTATTTTGTATTTTATTAATGATTATTTATTATCCTAAAAAGAAAGTAAATACTTTTGAAAATACATTATATTCTATTTTAATTATGGTTACTTTTTTAAGTTGTGTAGCAGAAACTTATTCTTTTATTATAGTACAAGGAGGAGTTGATTCTTATGCAATGAATTATTTAATTTCCTTGAAACTTTTATTTTCTTGCTTTCTTGCTTGGATTTATTTTTTCACTATTTATATTTTAATTGTTACTTTAGGTGATAAAAAAAATGAAGAGAAGATGAAGCAATTTATTAAAAATTCTATTTTACTTTATTTATTAATAGTTGCAATTGATGTATTCTTTTTACCAATTACAGTTACTAAAGTAGGTGAAATGTTATTACCAACAGGGACTGCTGTTAATTTACTATATGCTTGTGGTGGTATTTGTATTTTAACAATGTTAATTATTTTCTTTAAAAATATAAAAAATATTAAAAATAAAAAATTTGTTCCTTTATATTTATTAATTTTAATGTTTGGAGTAATTGTTTTAATTCAAAAATTATTCCCACAATTATTAATCATAAATGGTGCCTTTGTATTCATTACCTTTGTAATGTATTTTACTATAGAAAATCCAGATTTAAAAATGATTGAAGAATTAAATAAAAATAGATTTCTTTTAAATAAGACTACTGAAGAAAAATCTAACTTTTTATTTCTAGCATCTAGTCAATTAAAGACTCCTATTAAAAAAATTGAAGAATTATCTAATAATACTATAAGTTTAAATAATATAGAAAATATTAGAGAAAATATAAAAGAAATTAATAATTTATCTCAAAATCTATCTATCTTAGTTAATAATGTTTTGGATATATCTAGTTTAAGTTATTCAAATATCAAAACGGTAAACGATAAATATAATTTATTAAATTTAATTGAAAAAATTAAATTATTAGAAAAGAAAAAAGTTAGTGAATTGGTTGAATTTAGAGTTAATGTAAGTGATACAATACCAAAGTATTTATTTGGAGATTCTAAGTTACTTGAACAAGTATTAATTTCTATATTAGAAAATTCCATTAAATATACTAAGAATGGTTTTATAGAATTAAGAATTAATTCTATTATTAAATATGACATGGCAAGATTGATTTTTACAATAGAGGATTCAGGTCTTGGAATGACAATAGATAAAGTAAATGAATTATTACTTGTTGATGATACACTAACTGAAGAAGAATTAAAAAGACTTGAAACTAATAATGTTAATATGAATACTATTAAGAAATTAGTATCTAAATTAGGAGGTTATTTCACAATTAAAAGTGAAGTAAATAAGGGTACTGAGGTAAAAGTTGTAATTGATCAAAAAATAGAAAGTGAGTCAAAAGTAAGTATAAATAATTATTTAAATAAAGAAAGAATATTAGTTGCTACTAATAATAAAGAAATTTTCAATATACTTGCACCTTTAATAGAGAAACATGGTTATGATGTAGAAAGTTCAATTTATTCTAATGATATAATAGATAAAATACGTTTAAAAGAAGATTTTTCTTATATATTTATAGATGATAATTTAGATAAAAGAGCACTTGTTATCTTAAAAGAATTAAAGAAAAATGCCAAATTTAAAATACCAGTTATTATTATTTTGGATAAAGATATGGAAATGATTAAAGATCATTTTAAAGATGATGGATTTAAAGATTATATTTTAAAAGATAATTTACAAAGTGATTTAGAGAGAGTTTTAAAATAACTCTTTTTTGTATAAAAAAAAAGTTATTGGTTATTTTAAAAATGGTGATATCATGAATAGTCTTTTAATGATGATTATTAAAGGAAGTATTGCAGTTATTTATCTATTTTTGGTAATAAAAGCTTTAGGGAAAAAACAAATAAGTGAATTAAATATTTTTGATTATATTATAGGACTTTCATTAGGTAATATTGCAGCTGAGATGACTGTTAATGATGATATTACTATACTTGAAGGACTTATATCTATGACTATTTATGGAATTTTTAGTTTATTTGTATCTTTTATAACTGAAAAAAGTATTTATGCAAGACGTTTAATAACTGGAGAACCGGTTATTATAATGGAAGATGGTAAAATAAGTAGAGAGCAATTAAAAAAATGTAAAATTGATATAAATGATTTACTTCAAGATGCAAGAGAAAGTGGTTATTTTGATATAAGTGAAATCAATTATGCTATTATGGAACCATCTGGTAAGATTAGTTTTTTACCTAAATCAAAATATCATTCTGTAACACCAAATGATATGAAATTAAAAGTTAATAATAATGGTTTAACAGCCAATTTGATTCTTGATGGAAATATCATGACTAATAATATAAAAACAATAGGGCATGATACAAAATGGTTACTTAAAAGATTACAAAATGAAGGGTATAATGATCCTAAAGATCTATTATTAGTAACATGCGATAATAAAGAAAAGTTAACAATTTATAGAAAAGATGAAAAGATAGATACTACTGTATTAGAGTAACTATCTTTTATATTATTAAAAAAATCATAAATTTGTTGATATTTTTTTTTAGATATGCTATATTATGTACGAAGTAATTTGTAACTTCAATATACTTCTTGGCTCAAAAAGAGTCCATTAGTCCAAAAGGAGGTGTTAGGATGCGTAATTATGAACTTATGTTTGTAGTTAAACCAACATTAGAAGAAGAAGCAACTA
>CACZOV010000047.1 GCA_902782915.1 uncultured Erysipelotrichaceae bacterium
TTAAATTACAGTTTAGTAGATGAAAAAATTTTGATTAATGAAGAATTACAAGACTCATTATTATGGGCAGTGTTACACGAATTTAATTACGCAGAATCATTATTAGAGTTTGAAAACGTGAAACAAAAACTGAATAATTGCATAAAAAATAATAACAAATTTATTATTATAACTGATACAATTGATAGGGATTTAACTTATATTGCGAAGGAATTATGCAAATCAATAAAAAATAATAATAAAGAATGCATCAATATATTTTGTACTCCATTCAAATTTTTTGGTGAAAAACATGTTAAAGATTCTAATGAATTTAAAAAAGAATTCTTAAAATATGGAACAAATAATTATTATTTTGATTGTAATAGTTTAATAGATAAAATACCTAAAAATGCAAAACTAAATGATGTATTACATATAGTATACAAAACATTATTTGAAAAATTAAATAGAATTCTTTTTAAATAAATTAACTGGTATAAACAATATCATATTGTTGAAAAGTTATTTTTAATCTTATTAGTTTTAACTTTAATAAATTAAATATATCTGCTATAATTATATTGTTGGTCTATTACCTTTGAAAAGTAGTGAATCAAACCCGTGTTGGCACCAAGTGTCGCTTGAAAATTCAACCTGTGTAGGTTGTTTTTTTGATTTTTATATTACTAATATAATTAGTAAATACAAAAATATTAAATTAAAAACAAGACTATTTTTCACACGAAAATTAAATTTTAGAATATAAAATAACTCTAAAACTTAAAATTAACACAAATTCATGATATAATTAATATAAATAAATTTATATAAGTATGGGAGTTGAAGTGTATGGAAGAAAAAGATTTAAAGAAATTAGAAGATAAATTATGGTCAGCAGCAGACAAAATGAGAGGAGCAGTATCAGTATCTGACTATAAATTTATTGTATTAGGTTTAATATTTTTAAAATATATTTCTGATTCTTTTGAAGAAAAATATAAAGAGTTAATAGAAGAAGGAGCAGGATTAGAAGAAGAAAGAGATTGTTACACAGCAGAAAATATCTTCTATGTTCCAAAAAATGCAAGATGGGAATATTTAGTAGAACACTCAAAAGATTCCAATATTGGTGAAATAATAGATGATGCTCTAACATTAATTGAAAAAGAAAATGTATCATTAAAAAATGTATTACCTAAAAACTATAACTCTCCAACAATGAGAAATGTCAATTTAGGGGAATTATTAGATTTATTTACTAACATAAAAGTAGGAACAAAAGAAGCAATTCAAAAAGACATATTAGGAAGAATTTATGAATACTTTTTAGGACAGTTTGCCAAAAACGAATTACAAAAAGGTGGAGAATTCTATACACCAGCTTGTTTAGTTAGAACAATGGTAGAATGTATTGAACCATTTAAAGGAAAAGTATATGATCCTGCATGTGGTTCAGGTGGAATGTTTATCCAATCAATGAAATTCGTTGAAGAAAATCAAGGTAATATTTATAACATTGGGATTTTCGGACAGGAAAAGAATCCAACAACTTGGAGACTAGCAAAAATGAATTTAGCAATTAGGTCAATGTATGGAGATTTAGGAAAATATGCAGCAGATACATTTACAGAAGACTTACATAAAGACTTAAAAGCAGATTTTATACTAGCAAATCCGCCATTTAATCTAGAATGGGAAAGAGATAAAGTAGAAAATGATCCTAGATGGAAATATGGATTAGCACCAAAAAACAATGCAAATTATGCTTGGCTTCAACACATGATTTCTAAATTATCTCAAAAAGGTAAAATGGCTTGTATTTTAGCAAACGGTTCACTATCTGCTGGAGGACAAGAAGGAGAAATAAGAAAAAAATTAATTGAAAATGACTTGGTTGATTGTATAATTGCAATGCCTACTAATTTATTCTATACAGTTACAGTTCCATGTTCCATTTGGATTATCAATAGAAGTAAATTACAAAAAGGCAAAACATTATTTATAAATGCCAATAACTTGGGAACAATGGTTACAAGAAGATTAAGAGAATTATCTGATGAAGACATAAAGAAAATAGCGAATACTTACCATAATTATCAAAATAATGAAAACTATGAAAATATAAAAGGTTTCTGCTACTCAGCAACAACCAAAGAGATTAATTCTAATGATAATGTCCTAACACCAGGTAGATATGTAGGAGTAGAAGATAATGAAGAAGATGATATACCATTTGAAGAAAAAATGAAAAATATCACTTCTGAATTATCAAAACAATTTGAAGAATCCCACAAACTAGAAGAAGAAATAAAAAAGAACCTAAAAGCCATAGGTTTTGATATATAAAGTTACTCTGTAGTATAATAATACCCGTCTTTTAGGGGGGATTTATTATGAAGACAGATATAATATTAAGTATTACAAAAGACATGGAAGATAGTCTTACAAATTATCAACTAAATAAGTTGAAAGAAAGTCTAATAATAAATTTTGCTAATGTTGAATTTATTATTAAAACAGATGAATTAAAACATCAAGAAGAATTAGATGAAAACATACAAATGATAGAGTCATTTATATCATCTAAACAAGTAGAAGGTTGTTCTAATAGAACAATAAAATACTATAAAGAAATAATTGATAAGTTTAATGATAACTTTGATAAAAGTATCAAAAACATATCAACAGATGAAATAAGAACATATTTATCAAATTACAAAGATAAAAGTTCTTGTAGCTCTATAACAATAGATAACATAAGAAGAGTATTATCATCATTCTTCTCCTGGTTAGAAGATGAAGATTATATTATAAAAAGTCCAGTTAGAAGAATACACAAAATAAAAACAGCAACAGTTGTTAAAGAGGTACTAACTGATGAAAATCTAGAAAGATTAAGAGATGAATGTGAAAATATAAGAGATTTATCACTAGTTGAATTATTGATATCAACAGGAATGAGAGTAGGAGAACTTGTAAATTTAAATATAAGTAATCTTAA
>CACZOV010000048.1 GCA_902782915.1 uncultured Erysipelotrichaceae bacterium
ACTTGGGCAGATCAAGTTCTATGTGCCAAAAATGTAACTAGAAATACTTTAAATGCGCGGATGCGCACTCTCGCTGGCCACGAGGGACCGCCGCAAGATGGAGATAAAGTAATCGCAGTAAGAAATTATTGGGAAGATCTAAATATGAATGGTGATCCTCTGATTAATGGCTCTATTGGATACTTAAAAAATTCATTTAAAACTTTTAGAAATATTCCATATTGGCTTTATACTACAGTTAAACGTTTTGATATTCTGCAAGCTGAAGTGGTAACGGAGGATAGCGAATATCCTGCTGTTGAAATAGATTATCAATATTTAACTGAAGGTAAACCATGTTGCGACTGGCGCGATTCCTATAAAATTGGTAAAGCTAGACATCGTATTGGAGATATCATACCTCGTGAGTTTGAATATGGCTATGCTATTACTTGCCATAAGGCTCAGGGTAGTGAGTGGGATAAAATTCTAGTTATTGAAGAAAATTTCCCTTGGAACAAAGAAGAGCATGCACGTTGGCTATATACTGCAGCCACAAGAGCTAGCGAAAAGTTGGTGATTATACAACAGTGAAAAAAATTCATTATAAGCAATCGCAACCTATTATTAATATAAATGAAAAAGTAAAAATTAAACGTAGACAAGAAATTGATGAAATTTATGCAGAACTTTCAAAAACTACAGATCAAGAAGGAGAATGGATTTATAATCAATTAAAGTTATTTTATAGTCCAGAAAAAACTATAGAATTATTTTATGAAATTTTTGAACAAAATTTATCTATAATTTTAACAAAAATAAAAGAAATTTTTTCTTCTTATTCTAATACAGAACCTATTGAATTACAAGATATTTTATTTCAAAAAGATGGCACAACATTTGAAAATCGTATAAAAAATTGGTTTATTATCTATGATGATCCCAAACAAATACAAACTTTATTTAATAGATTGTTAGTTATATTAGATACAGAAAAATATAATATGATCCCTGCGACTATCAAGAAAAAAACAAATGTTGAATACGTTGAAATTTTTAAATCATCGAGTGCTAGATGTGATACAGGAATATGTTATGATTATGCCGATGGAGAAGTGCACTTAGCAGAAGGCTTTGAAGATCCACCATATCATTCTCATTGCGAATGTGAAGCTGCTTATTATGAAGCAAATGACTTAGATCCAGAGAGTCCAACTATTTAAATAATAAAAAGGTAAAATTACAATGAAAATGATTTTTAAACAACAGATTTCAGAAGAAGAATACTTACATACTAAACCAACATATACAAAAGAATGTATGATTATTTGCCCAAATCGTATTTATATGGAGGAGCGCCCTTATCATTTAATTGATGCTGAATTTTTTATTGGTGAAGATGCTTATTGGGAATTTCGTAATAATATTGAAAAATATTATGGAAGTGTTTACTATTTTCGTAACGATATATTAGAAGAAGATTTTACAGTAAAAATTACTGATAAGGAGTTTATTCCACAATGAAAGAATTACAACTAGGTAAAGTTCTTGCTGCAAGAGAAATTTTAAATATGATGGAAGAGATTTATTTTAGTAATTCATGGGCCGAATATAGAGTTGATAAAGGTAGCAATGGAGTTAGAGACTTCTTATTGGCATGGATTAAAGAAAAATATGATATCGGATAATCTATCTTAAAAATTGTCAAGATGAATAAATCTTGACAATTTTTTTATTTTATGATATAATATATATAGAAAAAATATCGAAGTGGGGTATGAAAGTGCTAGACCGTTTTGAGGTACATAGTCATAGTCATTTCAGTAATATTAGATTACTCGATTGTATTAATAAACCTAAAGATTTAATTGAACGAGCAATAGAACTTGGATTAAAAGGATTAACTATAACTGATCACGAATGTTTGTCAAGCCATGTTATTTTTAATAAACTTCAGAAAGAGCATCCTGATTTTAAAATCGGATTAGGAAATGAAATTTATTTAGTAGATGAACGTAAACCAAGTCAACCTTATTATCATTTTATTCTTATTGCAAAAGATAAAATAGGTCATAGACAACTTTCTGAATTAAGTTCAATAGCATGGATGCAAAGTTATCATGATCGTGGTATGGAAAGAGTCCCAACTCTCAAAAGTGAATTAGAAAAAATCGTGCGGGCGCAGCCAGGACATTTAATTGCAACATCAGCTTGTCTTGGTGGTGAACTATCATCTGCTGTGAATAATATGGTGTTAGCTAGACAAACAGGTGATGAAAATGGTGCAATGACTGCGTATCTTCAAATTGAAAATTTTATCAATTTTGTTAAACCATTATTTGGTGATGATTTTTATATTGAATGTGCGCCAGGTGCTAGTATTGAACAAATTAGAGTTAATTTAAAACTTAAAGATATAGCTGCCGCATACGAAATTAAAATGGTAATAGGTACAGATGCGCATTATCTCAAAAGAGAAGATAGATATGTACATAAAGCATATCTAAATTCTAAAGGCGGCGACCGCGAAGTTGATTCATTCTATGAATATGCGTATCTTCAGTCTGAAGAAGATATTTTAAATAATCTTCGTCCATCTATTGCATCTGAATATGAACAGATGTGTAAAAACAGTATGGAGATTTTTGATAAAATTGAAGTATATGATTTAGCACATCATCAAGTAATTCCATCTGTTGAAGTAAAAAACTATCTCAAGTTGGAAGATCAATCATTAACTCAATATCCTATTTTATTTAGTATGAAAATTTCTGATGATAAATATGAAAGATATTGGGTTAATGAATGTTTAATTAAATTAAAAAATTTAAATAAAGATAACGACACATATCTTTCCCGTCTTGAAGAAGAAGCATATATTAAAAAAACAATTAGTGAAAAACTTGAAACTAATATGTTTAAATATCCTATAACTCTTCAGCATTATATTGATATGATGTGGGATTGCGGGAGCTTGGTCGGTGCCGGCCGTGGGTCTAGTTGTAGTGGACTCAACCATTATCTACTCGGGATTACACAACTTGATCCAATCCAGTGGAATCTCCCATTCTGGAGATATCTTAATAAAGACCGAGTCGAACTTGGTGATATTGATATAGATCTTTGTCCATCAAAAAAATCTACAATTATTCGTAAAATTAAAGAAGAGCGTGGTAAAGATTTTAACCCAGAAATTGATGAATTAAGTCGTAATAATCTTGGTTGTGTTTTGGTAGCAACATTTGGAACAGAAACAACTAAGTCAACAATTCTTACAGCTTGCCGCGGTTATAGATCTGAAGAATATCCAGATGGAATTGATAGTGATACAGCGCAGTATTTATCATCTTTAGTTCCACAAGAAAGAGGATTTCTATGGCCATTAAAGGATGTAGTCCAGGGTAATTCTGAAAAGGGCCGCCGCAAGGTTGATTTATTTATTAATGAGATTTCAAATTATCCAGGTCTTTTGGAAATTATGCAAGGTATTGAAAATCTTATTAATAAACGTAGTTCTCATGCTTCTGGAATTATTATGAA
>CACZOV010000049.1 GCA_902782915.1 uncultured Erysipelotrichaceae bacterium
AACTATTTCTAAATCAGCTCCATATTCACTAGCATATTTTTTTGCAAGTTCATAAACTATTTTTATGTGATGGTCCCATGCTCCTATACCATATGCATTTGTAGGCTGTTCACATCTATTTTTAACTTCATTATACATTTTATCTTCAATTGTCATATTATTTCTCCTGCTCTAATTGTTTAACCATCAATACCAAGTATCAAATATAATTTATTTTTATATAAAGTATGCCTCAAAACAATTGTCGGCATATTACAAGCCAGTACCCTAATTCCTCTCAAAAATGAGTATATTTTAACCTATTTTTTCAAATTTTTCCTTCTTTTTTATTAAAACTTGCAAGATCTAATTTGCTAAAAAGTCCAATTTTACAAGAGTTTTATTGATATACGGCATAAATACAAGCCAACCAAGTAATTATTTTATCATCATTCATTTTTTCACCTCATACAATATAGTTAAATTTATTTAAACGATTAAACATCCCACTTTTAAATTTATAAATTTTAAACTATATTTTTATTTTTTTAGTCCAAATCTATTAAAAGGAAATAAGACAAGAGATGTTTTTCCAAGTATTTCATCTTTACTAATTAAACCAATATATCTAGAATCAAGACTATCTAATCGATTATCTCCAACAACAAAATAATAATTGTCAGGGATTTTTTCTTCTAAAATATAATCTAATGTCTCTTTATGAAGAAAATTTTCTTCAACTAATTCTTGATTAATATATAGTTTATTATCCTTATACTCCAAAGTATCCCCTGGAAGTCCAATTACTCTTTTAATTAAATATTCTCTATTTTTTTTAATAACTACTATATCAAATCTTTTAATAGAATTAAATCGATAACTAATTTTATCTAAAATCATAATATCTTTATCATATAAAGTATTATTCATACTATTTCCGTTTACCCTTATTGGAGTAATAACAAATTGTTTAATAAGTAATACTATTACTATAACAACTATATATCCAAGATATTCTTTTAATTTTTCATTCATGATATGAAAAAAGATAAGCAAAGCTTACCTTATCCCCTTTCCTTAATTTTGTATTGTCCAGCTAATCCTCTTAAGAAGTTAAGTTTAGCTCTTCTAACTTTTCCTTTTTTAATTACTGTTAAATTAGCAATTTTTGGTGAATGAATTGGAAATGTTCTTTCTACTCCAACACCAGCTGACATTTTTCTAACTGTAAATGTTTCACTTATACCTGAACCATGTCTTTTAGTAACAATTCCTTCATAAGCTTGAACTCTTTCTTTATTTCCTTCGATGATCTTAACATCAACTCTAACAGTATCACCAACACGAAATTCTGGAATGTTCGGATTTAACTGTGACGCAGTAATCTTATCAATTACGTTCATAACACACTTTCCTTTCTAATTGTAATTATACTAAAATGATATAGCAGCGAATTACATGTAATAATATAACACAACTTTATTAGTTTTGCAACGATTTTTTAAATTTTAAGATACTTTTATATTTTTTTAATATTATATGGTGTCTTTATAATATTCTCAATGTTTTTAAGTAATACTTTATCGATCTTAGTAAAATATAATGTTAAAGAATAATTCTTATTATTTGAAATATTTAAACCATCTACTAATACTTTTCCCATATCAATAATTAATGTATTTTTATTTAAATATTTTTTAAATTCTTTAACTAATATTGGATAATGAGTACAACCAAGTACTAAAGCATTTATATTTGAATATTTTTTTAAATAGTTTTCTATTACTTTAATATCTATTTTATTAGACTCTATCATAGGAACAAATTCAGTCGTTGCAACTTCTATTATATTATTAATACTATTTTTAAAAATATGACTTTCTACTGTTTTTTTTGTTCCAAAAAGTAATATACTTTTTAAGTTTAATTTTTTTAAATAAAAAATAGTTGGAGTAATAATATCAATAATTGGAATTGATGTTTTCATTTTTAATTCAGAATAACAATTTGAACTAACGGTTCCACATGCAATCACTATTAAATCAACTTTTATTTCTTCAAAGAAATGAATAATATTAGTTGATAAGTTTAATAGAGTTTCTTTATCTTTTTCTCCATAAGGAACATTTAAAGTATCCCCATAATAAATATATTCATTATTAGGATATTTTTTTATAAATTCTTTTAATACATTAAGGCCACCTATACCAGAATCAAATAATCCTATTTTCATACATTACCTCCTGTCAAATTCTATTTTTAATTTTTATTATTAGCATTTTTTATTGGAAATATAATAAATAATATTTCTATCCAAGATTAACACATTCATTAAAGATTAACAATACTAAATATAATACTTTTATAAAAATTAAAAAGATAGAATCATTAGACTCCATCTAATTAATTATTTTATAACTTCTATTCCACCCATATAAGGTCTTAAAGCAACTGGCACTTTAATAGATCCATCCTCTTGATAATTATTTTCTAAAAATGCAATTAAAGCACGTGGAGTTGCAAGTACAGTATTATTTAAAGTATGAACAAAGTAAGTTCCATTTTCTCCTTTTGTTCTAATTCCAAGACGACGTGCTTGAGCATCTCCTAAAGTAGAACAAGATCCTACTTCAAAGTATTTTTGTTGTCTTGGACTCCATGCTTCTACATCACAAGATTTGACTTTCAAATCAGCTAAATCTCCAGAACAGCATTCAAGTGTTCTAACTGGAATATCTAAACTTCTAAAGAATTCAACTGTAAATTCATACATTTTTTTATACCATTTCATAGAATCAGATGGTTTACAAAGAACTACCATTTCTTGTTTTTCAAATTGATGTACACGATATACTCCTCTTTCCTCTATTCCGTGAGCACCAACCTCTTTTCTAAAACATGGTGAATAACTTGTTAAAGTAATTGGAAGACTTTCTTCATTTACAATTTGATCTTTAAATCTACCAATCATTGAATGCTCTGAAGTACCAATTAAATATAAGTCTTCTCCTTCTATTTTATACATCATATTTTCCATTTCAGAAAATGACATTACTCCATTTACAACATCAGATCTAATCATAAATGGTGGTATACAATAAGTAAATCCTTTATTAATCATAAAATCTCTAGCATAAGAAAGCATTGCGCTATGTAATCTTGCCATATCTCCCATTAAGAAATAAAATCCATTACCACTTGTTCTTCCACTTGCATCTTTGTCAATTCCTGAAAACTTTTCTAAAATATCAGCATGATATGGAATTTCATAATTTGGAACAACAGGATCGCCAAAGCGCTCCATTTCAACATTTTCAGAATCATCTCGACCGATTGGTACACTTTCATCAATTATATTAGGAATAGTTAACATAATTTTTCTAATCTCTTTGTTTATTTCTTCTTCCTCTTTTTCCATTGTTTCAAGTTTATTATTTATTTCTATAACTTTTTCTTTATTCTGATTGGCTTCAGTCACTTTTTTTTCTTTAAATAGTTTGCCAATATCATCACTTAATTTTTTTCTTTCACTCCTTAGAGTATCACCATTTGCTTTTAATTCTCTTGATTTTTTATCTAAATCAATTACCTTATCAACTAGTTCAAGTTTTTCCTCTTGAAATTTCTTTTTAATATTTTCTTTTACAACCTCTGGGTTTTCTCTTAAAAATTTAATATCTATCATTTTCTTCCTCCATTATTTCATCTAATTTATTTTTTATTTTTGTATATGCAACTTCATATCTTTTACTAATTCTCTCATAATCATTTATAGTTGGATTTTTAATTCTAGTAATATCCATATTATGCTTTAGATCAGATAATTTTACATTTAATACATGAATATTTTCACTACTAATTATTCTATCAATATAATCAGGATAATATTCACCTTTTTTCTTAGTTAAATAAGTTAACATCGAAATTATTTCATCATCATATCCAAATTCTTTTAAATCCGAATAACTTATATTAGTATCTTCCACTATGTCATGTAAAAGTGCAACTATTTTTTCTTGATACAACGAGACACCTGAATACACCTTAAATAAGTGGTTAAAATAAGGAAGTCCACCTTTATCTACTTTATCATCAAAAACTCTTAATACTAGTTCTAATGTTTTATAAAGTAAATCTTTATTTTCTTTTAATGCTTGATACTCATTCTCTTCAAAATAACTTTTTAACATATTTTCTCCTTTTAAATAAAAAAGAATGGCTAATTAAAGACGTCCTTAGACTGTACCATTCTTTCTTTCACTTTTTTTGATAACGATAATAATAATTACCGGAACTGATTAGGTTCTCTAAAGAGTAGATAAATAGTTTTTATTGTTAATTTTCACCAACCCATTAACTCTCTGAAAATAAAAATTCTATTATTGTCTCTTTTTCAATTTACATATATTTTTGCATTTGTTTCATCATTTGTTTTACTTGTTTTTCATTAGGTGTTCTTCCCATACCACTCATAAGTGTTTTAATCATATCTTCATTTATCGGTGGATTTTTCTTTAAATACTTAGTCATTAATTTTCGAGATACAAAAAATCCTATAACTGCACCAACAATTAATCCAATAACTATCATTAATATGTCATGTAACATTATAATATCAACTCCCTAAAAATAATATACTATATCTTTAAATTTTATTCAAGATTATTTTTTTACTTTTTTCCAAATATTAATGTATTCTATCATAGATACAATAGACATAATAACTGCAAAGTAAATTAAAAAATCTGCAACTTTTAAATTTATAAGTTCGAATGGTAAATTATAAAAAAACATTAATGCAAGTCCAATCATCATTGATGCAGTTTTTATTTTTCCAGATTTAATTGCTGCTGTTACATAACCTTTTTTTAATAAATCCATTTTAATTGCATTAACTACTTCATCTCTAAAAATGTATATTACTGGAACAATTGAAGGGATAAAACCACGACAAGCAAATATAACTAAGCATGAATTTACTAATACTTTATCTGCAATTGCATCTAAAAGTTTTCCTGTATCAGTTACAAGATTATTTTTTCTAGCAATATTACCATCTAAATAATCGGTAAATGCTGCAATAATATAAATAAGACCAGAAATAAAATAAACTGAATCAACAACAAGCCCAGCTATATTAAATTTTGGAAAATTAATTCCTACCATATAAAAAGGAAATAAACATAAAATAACTATAACAATTGTTAATATAATTCTTGTAACAGTTAATCTATTAGGTAAGTTCATAATAATCTCCTTTCATATTACTAAGTTCTTTTGATATTTTAGGTTCTTCGGTTGCAATTTTAAGTACTAAATACACAATTAAGGATATCAAAAGTAAAACTGTAATTAAAAGTACAATTGGAGCAAAATCATACCTTGTATGCTTAATCTTAGTATAAGGAGATGATATATGATTTTTTTCTTCAACTACTTTATTATTAGCTTTTTTTATATCATCAAGTGAGATTTTTGAGGTTTTTTCAAAGACAAAATCATTGAACTCATCAAGCATTTTTTCAACATCTAAGCCCAAATATTTAGCATATACTCTGACAACATCTTTTAATTCAAATATATCCTTAAAAGCCTTATGATTACCATCTTCTATCGCTTCTAAAAGAGAAGGATTAATTTTTAAATCTTCACTAGCTTCTCCAATACTTACTCCATTTTTTTTTCTTTCGCTTTTTAAATATTCCCCTATTTCTTTCAAACTAATCACCTCAAAAGGAAAATAATATTTTTATTTTATTTTAAAATACTTTATAAGCCATGTTCTGTCCCTTTAAAAGGTGGCAAACATTTATCTATTATATTTCAAATCCTAGGTTTGATTCAGTTTCTCTCTCCTAAGCTCCCCTACCAATATTTGGGTTTCTCACTCGTGGGGTTTACTATGTTCCACTTCCTCCGTTTCCAGATTCTTCATCACTATAGCACTTTTATAATTACTCTAACCATAGAAAACTTTAGGTTATTTCATAGCCGTTAGTAAAAACTACTTAAGGTTATTTTTTCCCTTAACACGAACACTACTATCATCTCAGATAGTGTGAGCATGGACTTTCCTCTATATTACAAGAATACAGCGTTTGCCAAAGTATTTTATTCTTCTTCTTTGTCTTTTCCGTATACAACTTTTTCTAAACGAGACAATCTCTTTAAAACATCTAAATTAGATGATGATCCTGAATTTATAGGAGATGCTTTCACAATCTCAACGTTTGTTTTTAAATTTCTAATTTCTTGTTTTAATTCAATTATTTGCTCTAGATTATCTTCTTTTTCTTTTTCAAGATTTCTAATAATTGTATAAAAATGTTCGTAGTCTGCAATTACTAAATCTAAAAATTGGTCTACTTCTTTTAAACGATATCCTCTTGTATCAATTTTAAAATTTTTTTCAAGTATCATATCGCTAGTAAGATTAAACTCATCTTTATACATAATCCACATCCTTTCTATCCTTTAAATATCTATACTAATATTTTAGAACAGTAGTCAAAAGTTGTCAAGTAAATAATTTTTATCATAAAGGTGTATTTTATTTTTATATTAATTATATAAATAAAACCCTTCTACGAAGGGTTAAATACTACCTGGTGATCAGTACGGGATTCGGACCCGTGAATGCTGCCGTGAAAGGGCAGTGTGTTAAGCCACTTCACCAACTGACCAAAAAAAAA
>CACZOV010000050.1 GCA_902782915.1 uncultured Erysipelotrichaceae bacterium
AAAGAAAATAATTTAGAGAATGTACGTGTTAAAAATATATGTTCATTTTCTAAAGCATATTTAATGAATGTATTATCATAAAAATAATAATATGCTTCATCTATTAATATAGTTATTTCATTTTCTTTTGCTTTTTCTATAATCATTTCCATCTCATCATTACTGAATGCATTCCCTACTGGATTATTTGGATTAACAATTATTAATAATTGAATATCTTTGGTCATTTTATCCAAAATTTTTTTAATACTTATTGTTAAATCGTTGTTATATGTTATTGGAATAAAATTTCTACCATACATTTTTGAATAAACCTCAAACATGGCATATGAAGGAGTAACCCCAAGTATTTTTCCACCTTCTGAAGTATATGCTTCAATTATATTTCTTATTCCTTCAGATGAACCATTAACCAAACTTATATGTTGAATATCAGTTTTTAAATAATTAGCCAATGTTTCAGTAAATTCCAATGTTTCTGGATATTGTGAAATAAATTCAGCATCTACATCCTTTAACACTTTATTAATAAATTCTTGTGGCAATCCAGTAGGATTTTCATTTAAATCTAATCTTAAATACCCCTTTCTTTTGTGTTGATCAAAAATTCTGTCTAAATTTTCAATATTTTTATTTAAATAATACATAACTTTCCTCCTTATATCTGTTAATTTAAGCTATTTTTTAATTACTATCTCATCTAAATCATTTTTATTATAATATTCTTCAACCAATGCTGAAATTGCTATTGAAATGCTATTATCTACATTTGAGTGATTTTTGTTACCATTTATTTGCTTTAAAAAGTCAATATATTCATATCTTAAACCTTCGCCATCCAATTTGTAAAAATATCGCTTATTCTCTAATGGATTTTCAAATCTTACTTCGAAATAATCTGTTTTCCACCATGGAGCAGGTACATAAATATATCCTTTTGTTCCACTAATTATTAATTCACCTTCAGATTTAACTCCTTTTCCAACTTTTAATGATGCAACTGCATTATCATAAACCAATTCTATTTTAGTAAATAAATCAAAATTAGATTTTTTATCTAAATAATAGGTTGAAAAATGCTTTTTTTTATAATTTGATCCAAGTATTGAAAATACAGGAAGCATACATATTGGTCCCCAATCACAAATACTGTTTGACTTTTTTAAGAATTCTTCTTTGGGTATATTATTATACTCACTCAAACTTGTACATGTTGCATCGATACTCACAACACTTCCTATGGCTCCACTCTTGACTAATAATAATAATCTCATAAATGCTGTTGAATATGCCGTTTTAATATTCTCGATAAAAATAGTATTATATTTTTTGGCATAATTAAATATTTCTGAACTCTTTTCTTTTTTTATACTAATAGGTGCTTCACATAAAACGTGTTTTTTATTTTTTATAGCCTCTATAGCAAAACTATAACGTTTTTCAACATCAGATACAATAAATACAGCATCAATATTATCAAGCATTAAATTGTAGTTATCATAATGTTTTATATTACTTTTTTTAAGTTCATTAACCAAAACATCGTTTTCGCTATATATAGCGGTTATTTTTAAACCATTAACATATTGTCCCTCATTAATATATTTTTTAATTATTTCATCTTCACCAACTATTCCCAATTTAACTGATGACTCTTCGTTTCTTATCTTAGTACTTGAAATTCCTTCTGTTCTCTCCAAATATATAACGTCACAATATTCTTTTAAATAGTCAAATTTACCAAGCCAATCAGAGCCTATAACAAAAACATCAATTCCATAATTTATAATATCATCTATTTTTTGTCCTTCATATTCTTCCACAATTATTTCGTCTGCTAATCCAGTAGATTTAATATTAGCGATTCTCTCCATCAAAGATTGCTGTACATTAATTTTACCACGTCTTTTATCAAAATCATTTGAAGTTACTCCAACAATTAAATAATCTCCTAATTTTTTTGCTCTTTCCAGTAATCTAACATGACCATAATGCATCAAATCGAATGTTCCATACGTTATAACTTTTTTCACAATATTACTCCTATCTATCAATTAACTAAGATATTTATCAAAATAAATTTATATATAAATTTATTATAACATATTACTATGTTATGTCAAGTTTTTAAATATATTATTTTTAAAGGCAAAATCATTAAAAATTTATATATAAACGTCATTAAAGCTTTACTCAATTACCACAAATCCACATGGTATCGGTCTTGT
>CACZOV010000051.1 GCA_902782915.1 uncultured Erysipelotrichaceae bacterium
TAGATGGATGTGTTGCTTATATTGATAATCCAGAAATAGATACAACAGGATTAATGCAATATATAAAAGGACCAGATTTCCCAACTGGAGGTATAATTCTTGGAAATTCTGGAATAAGAGGAGCTTATGAAACAGGGCGAGGTAGTATTACAATTAGAAGTAAAGCTGAAATAATTGAAAAAGGAAATCACTCCGAAATTATTGTTACCGAAGTTCCATATGGAGTTAATACAATGGAATTAAAGAACAAAGTTGCAGAACTTGTTCATAATAAGGTAATAGAAGGAATAAGTGACTATCATACAGATTTAAAAGATGGTGTAAAAATTACTATAACTTTAAAAAGAGATGCAAATCCTCAAGTGGTACTTAATAACTTATATAAACATACTAATTTTCAAGTTAATTACGGAATTATATTCTTAATGCTTGATGGTTTAACTCCTAAAACCCTTGGACTTAAGGATATTATTTCTAAATATATTGATCATCAAAGAAGTGTTATTGTAAGACGTACCAGGTATGATTTAAAAAAAGCTGAAGAAAGAGTTCATATTTTAGAGGGATTAAAAATTGCTCTTGATAATATAGATGAAGTTGTTCATATTATAAGAAGTGCTGAAAGTGATGAAGAAGCAAGACAAAAGTTGATGGAACGCTTTAATCTTGATGAAATTCAATCAAATAGTATTCTTGAGATGAGACTTCGTCGTTTAACTGGTTTAGAAAGAGGAAAAGTAGAAGCTGAGTTATCAGAATTAGAAATTAAGATTGCTGACTTTAAGGATATTTTAAATAAACCTGAAAGAGTTGATGCTATTATTAAAGAAGAGATGTTAGAAATTAAGAAAAAGTATGGTGACGATCGAAGAACTCACATCGATATGACAGCAATTTCCTCTATTGAAGATGAAGCATTAATTCCGGTTGAAAATATTTTAATAACTTTAACAAACAAAGGATATGTTAAACGCGTGAGAGTATCTGAATATAGAACTCAAAATAGAGGTGGAGTTGGTATTAAAGGAATGTCTACATCAGAAGAAGATTTTGCCACTCGTATGATTAATATGGAAACTCACGATTATATCTTCTTCTTTAGTAATAAGGGAAGAGTATATCGTATGAAAGGATATGAGGTTCCTGAATATTCAAGAACCGGCAAAGGACTTCCAATAATTAATTTATTACCAATTGAAAAAGATGAACAAATAACATCAATTATTTCTGTTAAAGCTAAAGATGAAGAAGCTAAATATTTATTGTTTGTAACAAAACTTGGAGTTGTTAAACGTACTAAGTTAGAAGAATTTGAAAATATTCGCAGTAATGGTAAAAATGCTATTAATCTAAGAGATGATGATGATTTAATATCTGTCCGTAAAACAACAGGAAACAATGAAGTAATTATTGGATCAAGTGATGGACGAATGGTAAGATTTAAGGAAGATGGTGTTCGTGTAATGGGAAGAGCAGCATCTGGTGTTAAGGGTATTTTCTTAGATAACAATCAAACTGTAGTTGGTGGAGATATCATAAATAGTGGAGAAGAAGTATTGGTTGTAACTGAGAAAGGTTATGGTAAGAAATCAGCTATAGAAGAATATAGATTAACAAGACGTGGTTCTAAAGGTGTTAAAGCATTAAAGATTACTGAAAAGAATGGTAACTTAGTAGCATTTAGTGCTGTTAAAGGTGATGAAGATGCAATAATGATCACTGAATCTGGTATTATTATTCGTATATCTTTAGAGCAAGTAAATAGTCTAAGTCGTAATACTCAAGGTGTTAAATTAATTAATACTAAAGGAGAACATAAAGTTGCAACTGTAACAATTGTTGAAAAGACTGAAGAAAACAATGAACAAACTAAAATTTCTTTAGAAAATACTGATCAAGTAGTTGAAAATGACGAAAATGTTTCTTTAGAAAAATTCGAAGAAATAGATGAGAATGAAGTAAAAGATACTGAACAAAAATAATATTCAGTATCTTTTTTTTATCTAAAATCCTTGTTTTATAATGGTTTTAATATAAATAAATAATAAATTCGTTTTTCAAGAAACTAATGTAAACATAACCGGTGATGTTAACATTAGGTAAAATCTATATACATTATAACAGTTATCATTAGGCCTTTGTCAAGATACTTTATGCAAATTTGACATATTTTTTTATTTAATTAATATCTTTAATTTTAAATAATTAAAATTAATTAAAAAAAGCTTGTCTTAAGAAACAAAATATAGTATTATATATACGTGCAATAAGAGACGTGGAACCAGGTCAGGATCGGAAGATAGCAGCCTTAACATTTATCTCTTATGTGCACTTTTTTAATGGATGTGATTATATGAGTAAAGATGAACAATATATGACTTTAGCTTTAAAAGAGGCCAAAAAAGCTTATAAAAAAGGGGAAGTGCCTGTTGGAGCAATTATTGTTTTAGATGATAAAGTAATTTTTAAAGGTCATAATATAAGGGAATCAAGTAATGACATTTTAAAACATGCGGAATTAATTGCAATAAAAAAAGCTAGTAGAAAATTAAAAGATTGGAGACTTTCCAACACTGTTATGTACATAACCTTATTTCCTTGTCCTATGTGTGCAAGCGCTATTCTTCAATCAAGAATAAAGAAAATAGTAATAGGAACACCAACAACTGATAAAATTAATAAAGAGATCGTTGATTTAATTTTTAAGGGAAATGCAACAAGTCCAAAAATAGAAGTTATTGAAGGAATACTTGAAAACGAATGTAAAAGTATTTTAAGTAACTTTTTTAAAGAGAAAAGATTATAGAAAAATATCTGTTAAAAATGGTAAATTCTTAAACAAGAATTCTTTTTTTATAGTATAATATTTATATGAAACGAAGGTGATGTTATGGAATATCAAGCTTTATATCGAAAGTATCGTCCTCAAAAGTTTAGTGATGTAGTTGATCAAGAAAGTACTTTAAAAATTATTACTAATTCAATTAAAGATGGACATATTTCACATGCGTATTTATTTTCAGGACCTAGAGGTACAGGTAAAACAACTATTGCCAAACTAGTTGCAAAAACAGTTAACTGTTTAAACTTAAATGATGATTTTTCAATATGTGGAAAATGTGAAAATTGTCTTGATATTTTAAATAATAGTCCAGATATTATTGAAATAGATGCCGCAAGTAACAATGGTGTAGATGAAATAAGAGAACTTAAAAGTAAAATTAATTTAGTACCTAATAAATTAAAATATAAAGTTTATATTATAGATGAAGTTCATATGTTGTCTATTAGTGCTTTTAATGCTTTATTAAAAACTTTAGAGGAACCACCTAGTCATGTAATATTTATTTTAGCAACAACAGAGTTTTATAAAGTACCAGAGACTATTATTTCAAGATGTCAATGTCTAAGTTTTACAAGAATTAAAACAAGTAGTATAGAAAAAAGATTAAAACAAATATCAGAACTTGAAAATATAGATATTGAAGATGATGCACTTCATGAAATAGCTGAATATTCTGAAGGTGGAATGCGTGATGCCTTAGGACTTTTAGATAAACTTGCATCTTATTCTTTAAAAAAAATAACTAGAGAAGATTTTTTAAGAATCAATGGATTAATTTCTAAGATAGATATGGATAATTTTATTCAAGAAATATTGAATAAAGAAAATGAAAAAGTGTTAAACTCTTTATCAAAATTTGAAGAGCTTGGAATTGATTATTCTAAATTATTAGAAAATCTTATGCAAGAATGTCGTGACTTGATGGTTGAGTACTATACTAAATCAAAAGAAATAAATCCAAAGGATCTTTTCAATTTGATTATGTGTTTAAATGAAACTTATAATTTACTAAAAGAAGCGGTAAATAGAAAAATAATTGTTGAAGTAAAACTTTTAAAGTTCATGAATACAAGTAATATAGAAGAAAATAATAAAGATTTAAAAGAAATAAAACAAGCTAATTTGATACAAACAAAAAAAGAGGGACGTTCAAGTATTTCTCGGGAAATACCATCAAAAAACGTTGAAAATAAAGATTCTCAATTGGGAAATATTAACAAAAATTTAGATAAAACAATTAAAAAATATACGATAAATTTAGACATCAAGAGAATAAGAATTAATAATACTTTTGGAATGGCCAGTAAACTTTTAAAAAATAATGCTTTAGAAAAGTGGCTAAAGTTAGATGATTATTTAGTATCTGAAGATTATTCTTATGCTGCCGGTCTTCTAAAAGATTGTAGTGTTGGTGTTGTTAGTAATCAAAATATTATCTTAACAGCAAAATATGAGTCAATAGTTGATAGTGTTTATCAGGATTTTGAAAAAATAAGTGAATTAATAAATAAGATTATGGGATGTGAATATAAAGTTGTAGTAATTACTGAAAATGAATTCAAAGAAGAAGTAATTAATTATAAAACACATATAAATGATTCAAGTTACTATGAATATAAAAAAGAATCAGAAGATCTTATTAGCTATTCAGAAGAGATTGCAAAAAAGGAAAATTTAAGTTATACTAATTTAGTTGATAAAGCAATTGACGTTTTTGGAACAGATATTGTAGAAATAGAATAGGAGAGATTATTATGAATATGCAAGCAATACTAAAACAAGCTCAAAATTTACAAAAAGATATGATGAAAGTAAAAGATGAAATTGATAAAATGGAGTTTAGTGCTACAAGTTCTTTTGTAACTGTTAAAGTAAATGGTAAAAAAGAAGTTTTAGATGTAAAAATAAATGTTGACTCTGATTTTGATATAAGTGATATTGAAATATTAGAAGAAATGGTGCAAGTAGCTTTAAATGATTGTTTTAAGCAAGTAGATCGTGAAACAGAAAAGAAAATGGGAAAATATTCCAATATGATGCCAGGATTATTTTAAGTATGTATCCTAAAAGTATTAGTAATTTAATTGAAGCTTTTAAATATTTTCCTGGAGTAGGAGAAAAAACAGCTGAAAGAATGGCCTTTCACGTGTTAGGTATGGATAATGTTCAAACTGAATTTTTATCTAATAGTATAAAAAATGCAAAACTTAAAATAAAACGTTGTAAGATTTGTAATCATATATCGGAAGATGAAGTTTGCTATATTTGCAATGATTATTCACGAAATAAAGATTATTTGTGTGTCGTTGAAGATCCTAAAACAGTTATTTCAATTGAAAAACTAGGAACATTTAATGGCTATTATCATGTTTTAAATGGACTTATAGAAACTCTTGATGGAGTAAATCCTGAAGATATAAGGATTGATAAACTTATTAAGAGAATAGATGATGGTAACTTTAAAGAAGTAATAATTGCAGTTAAACCGTGTTTAGAAGGAGAAATGACAGCTTTATATATTAACAATGTTTTAAGTGGTATGAATATAGAAGTATCACGTTTAGCATCAGGAATTCCAATGGGAGCTGATATGGAATATATTGATCCTATAACACTTGAAAAAGCATTTGATAATCGAAAAAAAATATCATAAAAATTAAAGTAAATTTCATAAAGTTTTATAGGTGATTATATGAAATTTATTTTAAAAATTATAAAAAGATTTATATTGGGAGGATTTTTGTTATATGCTTATAATTTAATTGCTCAAATATTTAATATAACGGTTCCAATAAATCTTTATACCATATTTACTGTAGGAATTTTTGATATTCCTGGACTTATAGGACTTATTGCATTAAAAATAATTGGATTGTAGGTGATAATATGCTAGATGATTTTAAAGATAGTAATTTTTATGATTATGCGATTAATTTAAAAAAATATTATCATGCATATCTTTTTGAAGTAAATAATATAGAAGAAAGTTTTCCAGAGATTTTGGCATTTAGTAAAATGATTATTTGCCAAAATCATTTTACTAATAATAAAAAATGTGGTGATTGTAATATTTGTCATTTAATTTCTCAAAATGCTTATTCTGATTTAAAAATAATTGATGTTGATGGATCTATGATAAAAAAAGAACAAGTATTAGAGCTTCAAAAAAGTTTAAGTTTAAAATCATTTAACAACACTAATCAAGTTTATATTATTAAGAATGCTGATAAAATGAATCCAAGTGCATCTAATTCTCTATTAAAATTTATAGAAGAACCTCTACCTGGTATTTATGGAATACTTATTACAACTAATCGAAAACAAATTTTACCAACAATTTTATCTCGCTGTATTCTAATATGTTTAAAAGGAAATAATCAAGGATCATATAATGAAGATGATATAAGAAATATTACTAATTTTTTAAGTCTTATAGATAAAAAAAAGGAAGAAGCAATACCATATTTAAAACAAAACTTTTTTAAATATTATGAGACACGTGATAATATTATATTAGCCTTTAACTTAATGGAAGTTATACTTGATTCTTTAATTCATTTAAAGTATCAAAATAAAGTTATTTTAAATTCTAACTTTTGTGATATAATAGAATCAAGTTTGGGGGATATTTCTGTTGATAAAATAGTATTTTATTTAGAAAAAATTGTAAAGTATAAAAATAAGCTTATAAACGTTATGAATTTAAATTTAAATTTATTTATGGATCGTTTTTTAATAGAAACAGGTGAGGTAATAGAATGATAAGTGTATGTGGAGTAAAATTTACTGAAAAAGGAAGAATGTATTACTTTGATAAAAATGGATTTAATGTTGATTTAAATATGCCAGTTATTGTTGAAACTGAAAGAGGATTACAACTTGGAATGGTTGTAAAAGAAAATAAAGAAATTGAAGAAAATAGTTTAGTTAGTCCATTAAAAAGTATTGTTAGAATTGCATCTAAAAATGATTTAAAACAACATTCTAAAAATTTAAAAGATAGTGAATATGCATATGAAAGAGCAAAGTACTTAGTGGATGAATTAGGTTTAAATATGAAAATTTTAGATGCTAGTTATACATTTGACAGAAAACAATTACTTTTTAACTTCATTGCTGATGCAAGAATTGATTTTCGAGAACTTGCTAAACGTCTTGCTTCAATTTATAAAACTAGAATTGAATTAAGGCAAATTGGAATTAGAGATAAAGCTAAAGAAATTGGAGGACTTGGTCCTTGTGGAAGATTTTTGTGTTGTAATTCTTTTTTAACTGATCTAAATAGTGTTACTATTAATATGGCTAAGAATCAAAATTTGGCACTTAATCCAACTAAAATAAATGGAGTATGTGGAAGACTTCTTTGTTGTCTTTCATATGAAGATGAAATATATTCAAAAATAAAGAAAGGACTTCCTGAAGTTGGAGATGAATTTGAATATAAAAATGTAAATTATAAAGTTGTAGATATTAATATTTTAAAAAGAGAAGTAACTATTGAAAATGAAAACTCAAAGGAAGTAATAGTATTATAATGAAAGTTTTAAATGATATAGTAGGTAAACATTTAAAGATTTATCAAGATGATGATTTTTTTAAATTTTCTTTAGAAAGTGTATTACTTCCTGATTTTGTTACAATTAATTTGAGAGATAAAATGATTTTAGATTTGTGTTCAGGAAATTGTCCTATTCCTTTAATTTTATCTAAAAAAACAAATGCTCATATATATGGAGTAGAACTTCAAAAAGAAGTATATGAATTAGGTAGAGAAAGCATAATCATTAATAATAAAGAAGATCAAATAACTCTCCTAAATGAAGATGTTTTAAATTTAAAAAATGTCTTTAAAGGAGATATGTTTGATATAATAACTGTAAATCCTCCATATTTTAAAGACTATGAAAAATCTATAAAAAACAAAAATCAAATAAAAGCAATAGCAAGGCATGAAAACAATTTAAATTTAGAAAGTTTATTTAAAATAGTTAATTATTTATTAAAGACAAATGCTTCTTTTTATATGGTCCATAGAACTGAAAGATTAATCGAAATAATAAGTTTATTAAATAAATATAATTTGATACCTAAATCAATAGAGTTTATTTATCCAAGTAGAGGAATGGAATCTAAATTATTTATGATTAAAGCAGTAAAGGGAGGACATGAAGGAGTAAAAATTCATGATGGACTTTATATTCATAAAAAAGATGGAAGTTATCGAGATGAAATTAAAAAAATTTTTGGAGAATAAAAATGAATAATAAATATAATTATATTAAAGAACCATTTGAAAATTATGAAGAGTTAACTCTTAAAGTAAAAAAACTAGGGGATATTACTAAAATAATAAATGATAAAAATAAGATGATTGATGTTTTAACATATAGTGGTAACAAGTTCTTTTTGGTTGCTTTTTTTGATGAAGTAAGCAGAAAAATAGCAAATGGAACAATAAAAGATGAAGATTTAATGTTATTTAGAAGTGGATGGTTAGTAAAGCAAATTTTAAATTTAGAAAAATTGGTTAAACAAAAAGGTAGATTTTTGTATTATTATGAAATTGGTGATAAACTAAATTATATTTCTTTAATTAAAGACTTTGACACTGTAAATGCAAATTATACAAATCCCATACTTATAAAAAAAATAATTAATAATCCATATAATTCTGAGCTTAGATATTGGCTAACATCAGGAAGTATATATATGATTTTACCATTTGAAATACAACGTAACATAGCTATATCTTTTCATAAATATGGTGGGTTAGAAATTGCTTCTAGAATATTAGACACTGCTGTAGCTAATCGTAAACGTTTAAGCAATTTAAAGAAAAGTGAAGAAGAATTTATGAAAAAAATAAATAAAAATTTTATATCCTATTGACTCTCCACTTAACAGGAGTGATATATTCATTATGAAGGAGGAAGTTTGACAAATTCTTAAATATATTATAAAATATAGGCAAATTGTGGGGGGATTAGTATGTATAAAATAGGAGATTTTTCTAAACAAACAGGTGCAAGTGTTAAAACACTTAGATACTATGATGAAATAGGTTTATTAATTCCATCTAAAGTTGATTCTTATACAAGCTATAGATATTATACAGATAAAGAATTAAATGAATATAAAAGAATAGAGTATTTAAAAAAATTAGGATTTACTTTAGAAGAGATCAAAAACAGTTTTGATAATTTATCATTTGATATTTTAGAAGTAAAAAAACAAGAATTAATTAAGAAAAGAGAACAAATTACTTTTCAAATAAATGAAATTAATTCTTTACTAGAAAAATCTATAACTAAAGAAAAAACAAAAATAATTTTAAAAAATTAAGAATTTGTATAAAATATTTATGACGAAAATAAAAAGATTAAAAGAGCTTGAAAAATTAAAGCAAAATTATATTATATTAAAATCACTAGTATTAAAGTATAAAGAAATAATAGAATATAATAATCAAATCGAAGAGTTTAATCGTGAAGAAAAAGCAAAAGTTAAAAAATTAGTATTAACAAAACCATTTTATGGGAAAAATTTACAAGTAGGATAGCAGTAACTTGTTAATTATCTTGTTTTGTGCTACTATATACATATAAAAAATAAGAAAAGCCTAATTAAAAATTGGGATTTTCTTTATTTATAAAAAGTGGGTGATAAAATGAAATTAATTGTTGGATTAGGTAATCCTGGTAAGGAATATGAAATGACTCGTCATAACATAGGTTTTTATTTTTTAGATTTATTTGCTAATAAAAATAATATATCTTTTAAAGAAAAGTTTAATGGACTTTATGCTAAAGTAAAAATAAATGATGAAGATGTAATTTTATTAAAACCTCAAACGTATATGAATTTATCAGGAGAATCTGTTATAATGTTTAAAAATTATTTTAAAATAGATTCAAAAGACATATTAGTTATTCATGATGATTTAGATCTAGAATTTGGAAGAATTAAATTAAAAGAAAATGGGTCAAGTGGTGGTCATAATGGAATAAAGAATATTATTTTAAATTTGAATACAGAAAACTTTAAACGTTTAAAAATTGGAATTAGTAAAAGTAATTTAGTTGATACTAAAGACTATGTTTTAGGACATTTTACTAAAGAAGAACAAGAAGAATTAAAAATAAAAGAGAATGAAGTAATAAATATTATAGAAGAATTCTTTAAAATACCATTTAATGATTTAATGTCTAAATACAATAGGAGATAAATATGAAAAATTTATTTAATATATTTAACATTAAATATGAAGAAAATATAGGACTTACAGGACTTACTGATGAGTCTTTTTGCCTATTAGTTGAAAGTTGGTTTCAAGAATATAATAAAAGTATCTTAATTGTTACTCCAAGTTTAACAGATGCAAACAATTTATTAAATATTATAAGTTCTGTTAGAAGTGATATCTTATTTTTTCCAATGGATGATTTTTTAACAAGTGAAGCAATAAGTATAAGTCCAGATTTAATGGTAACAAGACTTGAAACTTTAAATGAACTAGTTAATGATTCTAAAAAAATTGTTATTACACATATGAATGGTTATTTAAGGTATTTACCAACCAAAAAAGTGTATAAAGAAAATATTTTAAATTTGAAAATAAATATGGAAATAGATCCAACTAAACTAGTAGAAAAACTATGTAATATCGGGTATAAAAGAGAAATTTTAGTTACCAAAACTGGAGAAATTGGAGTAAGAGGATTTATTATAGATATTTTTCCAGTTTCAAGTGATCATCCAATAAGAATAGAATTTTTTGGAGATACAATTGATTCTATTCGTATATTTAATGAAGAAAATCAAAAATCAATTAAAGAAATACAAGAATTTATAATATATCCATATACAGAGTTTTTGCTTGCTAATAATAGTTCAATAGATGATTATAAAAGTCAAAAATACTTACCAGAATACTTAAAAGAGATAACTAATATATCAGGTTATTTAGATGATCCAATTGTTATTTCTAAAGACTTTACATTGATTAAAAATAACTATCAAAAAATGTTGGATGAGATCAATTCTTATAAAGAAGATGACAAGGATTATAAAGGAAAATATATGTTTTCTCTTGATATATTAAATATAGACAAAGTTGTTCATTACTTAAGTGTTGATAATTTAATACCTGATCATAAGTTTACAAATTATTATGATTTTCATATTAAAACTTCACCTAAGTTTCATGAAAATATTGATGTTATAAATACTTATCTAAGAGATGCTTTTAATATGAAAAGGCAAATTATTATTTGTTTAAAAGAATATCAAATAAAAAACTTTATCAAATATTTAGATCTTAATTATGTCTTAACTAGTATAGATAATTTAAGTGATAATCTAATAAATATAGTTAATTTTGATTTACAACAAGGTTTTATCTATCAAGATAAAGTTATTTTAACAGATAAAGATTTATTTAATATAAAAAATACCAAAAAGAAGTATAAAACAAAATTTAAATATGCTGTTAAGATACGAGATTTAAATAGTTTAGAAATAGGAGATTATGTTGTTCATAGTATAAATGGTATAGGAATATATAATGGAATTAAAACTTTAAGTATCCATGATTTAAAAAAAGATTATTTAGAAATACTTTATAAGGGTGATGATAAACTTTATATTCCAGTTGAAAAAATAGAGCTTATAAGTAAATATTCAGGACGAGAAGGAGTTAGTCCTAAAATAAATGGATTAGGAAGTCTTGAATGGCGTAAAAATAAACAAAGAATTATAAATAAAGTTCATGATATTGCGGATAAACTAATTAAATTATATGCACTTCGTAGTATGCAAAAAGGCTTTGCTTTTTCTCATGATACTAAATATCATGATGAATTTTATAAAGAATTTGAATATGTACCAACACTTGATCAAATAAAAGCATATGATGAAATAAAAGATGATATGGAAAAAGTCCAACCAATGGATAGACTTTTATGTGGTGATGTAGGTTTTGGTAAAACTGAGGTTGCTTTTCGAGCTATGTTTAAAGCAGTATATGACGGGAAACAAGTATTATATCTTTGCCCAACAACAATTCTTTCCAATCAACAATATTTAAATGCTATTGATAGATTTAAAAACTTCCCAGTTAAAATAGAAATTTTAAATCGTTTTACACCACCAAAAAAAGTAAAAGAAATAACAGATGGGCTTAAAGATGGTACAATTGATATTGTAATAGGTACTCACAGACTTTTAAGTAATGATATAAAACCTAAAGATTTAGGACTTTTAATAATAGATGAAGAACAAAGATTTGGAGTTGTCCATAAAGAAAAATTAAAACAATATAAATCAAATGTTGATGTGTTGACTTTAACAGCAACTCCAATTCCGAGAACTCTTCAAATGTCTATTGTAGGAATTAGAGCATTATCAGTTATTACAACTCCACCTGTTAATCGCTTTCCTGTACAAACTTATGTTGTATATGAACAAGAAGAATTAATAAGAGATGCTATTGTTAAAGAAATGCTAAGGGATGGGCAAGTATTTATCTTATATAATAGAGTAGAAACTATTGAATCTAAAATGGAAGAAATACAAAAACTTGTTCCAAATGCTAGAATTGTAGTTGCTCATGGACAATTAACTAAAATTGAACTTGAAAATAGAATGATTAAGTTTATTAATCATGAATATGATATTTTACTTTGTACAACTATAATTGAAACAGGTATAGATATTCCAAATGCAAATACGTTAATTGTACTTGATGCTCAATTATTTGGATTATCTCAACTATATCAAATAAGGGGACGTGTTGGACGAAGTAATAAAGTTGCTTATGCTTATCTTATGTATCCTAAAAATAAAGTATTAAATGATGCAAGTATTAAAAGACTTAATGTCTTAAAAGAATTTACCGAATTAGGATCAGGATATGCAATTGCAAACAGAGATTTATCTATAAGAGGAGCTGGAGATATACTAGGCTCTGAGCAAGCTGGATTTATAGATAGTGTTGGAATTGATTTATACCTAAAGATTTTAAATGATGAAACCAAACGTTTAAAAGGTGAAACGATACCAGAAGAAGTAAAAGATGAAAAACCACTTATTTCGGTATCTACACATATTGATGATCAATATACAAATGATTCTCATCTAAAAATAGAAATTCATAAATTAATAAATACAATTGATTCTTATGATAAACTTTTAATGGTTAAAGAAGAATTTGAAGATAGATTTGGAAAAGCAACCGATGAAATTCTTGTTTATATGCATGAAGAATGGTTTGATAAATTAGCTAAAATCAAAGGTGTTGAAGAAATAAGAGAAAATAAAGACTCTATGGAATTAATATTTAATATAGATGTAAGTAAAAGTATTAATGGAGAAGAATTATTCCTAAAAGCTTATAAAATATCTCGTAATTTTACTTTTAGTTATCATAATTTGAGAGTTCATGTAACTTTATCCTTAAAAGGACTTGATAAACATCCAATTTATTATTTGATTGATTTATTAAAAGACTAGTAAAAAAATTATACTAGTTTTTTTTAATCTAAATTTATGTTATCCTATCTATAGGAGTATTATATGTATAATAAAAAAGATAAAAAAATATATGATAAGACTAAAAGATATTTAGAGAATAGAAAAGAAAAAAATATAGAAGAAAAGTTAAATATAGTTAATTCTATCTTAGAAATAAGTGATAAGAAAGAAAGATATAGTTATTTATATGACTTAGTATGTTATTATTTAGATAAAGAGTTTAAAGAAAAGAACATATGTGGTTTTAAGAATAATATATGTAAAAATTGTCGATTTTTAAAAGAAAAAGAAATTAAGAAAGATTCTTATTTAAATGGATGTTGTCATAGATTTTTAGGTAAAACAGATTGTAGAAATTTAGATTTAAAAACAGGAAAGTGTAAAATTAAAAATATAAGTTGTAAGTTATTTACTTGTAAATATTTAAAAAAAGAAGGATATAAATTTAATTTAAACGATATTTATTTATCAAGATATTTTTTTAATTTTAGACAAAAATATTATTTAAAAACTGCTTTTTTCTTATCTAAAGAAGAAGTGTTAAAAGAAATTTTAAAAAGATAAAAAAATGTCGAATTAGCTCACTTTTTATTTTTTAATAATCAAAATTTGACAAAATAATGTAAAATTGATATTCTATTAATGTAATAAATGATAGAAAGGAATACATATGAACGAGGAGGATATAAAGAAGCAGTTAGAAGTAAAAAATAAAGAAATTTACAAGAATAAACTTAATCTTGATCTTACCAATAATTTAGAAGTTCTAGTACTCGCAATTGATAATTTATTAAATAATATAAAGCTTGATACTAAAAATAAAATTTTAGGAATAGCCGAAAGTTTTCAAAACGAAAGTATTATTGAAACTAACGTAAATAATTTTATAGAAAACTATAGATTATTTCTAATGAATTTATTAGATAATAAAAAAAATAATATAGAATCTTTATATAATGAATTTGAAGATATTAATAATTATAAAGATAAATTAAAAAGTATTAATATAGAATTAAAAGATAATTTAACTAATTATTTTAATAATAATATAGATAATCTAGTAGCTAAAATTACAAATAACTATAATGATTCATTTTGTAATTTAAGAATAACAGAATACTTAAAAAACATTTTCAAAGATAATCTAAATAATAAAATATTAGATATTATAAATAGTAGGGATATTATACTTTTAAATACATTTAAAGAAAGTTTTTTTAAGTATTTAGAATTAAATAAAAATACAATAGGTATATAATAGTATTAAACTAATAATATCTTTTTTTAAATTTTAAAATAAATATTACTTTTAAAAACCTAATTTTGGGTATAAATTTCTTAATTAGAGAGATAATATTCTTGGTGATTAAATGAAGGCAACAGGAATGGTAAGAAGAGTAGATAGTCTAGGAAGAATAGTTATTCCTAAAGAAATTAGAAAAGTATTAAAGATAAAAGAAAATGAACAAGTAGAAATAAATGTATCAGGGGATGAGATAATACTTAACAGATATTCAGAGTTAGATGAATATGATTTATCTTTAAAAAATTTAATTAATTCTATAAGTCGTGTTTATCATGTTGATATATTACTAACTAATTTAAATTGTTTTAAAATAGCAAGTAAAAATTTTGAATATTTAGAAAATAAAGAAATAAGTTCATATTTATCTAGTATTTTAGAAGAAAGAAGTGAAGTGTTGGAAAGTAGTAAAACTTCTTTATCTTTAAATAGTAATGAATCAGATATTGAGTCGTCTTTTTTTATAAAAACTTTAATTATAAATGGTGATACAGTTGGATTAATTATATATTTAAGTGAAAAAATATCAGAGGTAGATTCTAAAGTTTTTGAACTGGTAGAATGTTATTTAGAGAAATATCTTGAATAATTTGGAGTTTTATGGTATAATGTATGCGTATTGCGAGGAAGAAACGAGTACATTTTTGATAATTAAAGAGAGACTTTGTTAGGTGTGAAAAGTTATTAAAGAAAATGGAAAATGGTTTTGGAGCTTATAGAAATATACAGGTTGCTCTGTTATAAGTAATGAGGCATATGTTATATATGTAAATTAAGGTGGTAACACGAGATCTTCGTCCTTATGGATGTAGGTCTTTTTTTAATTGGAGGTTAGTTTAATGATGCGGATGTGTAGAAATGAAAATTAGAGTTTTTAAAGAAAAAGGAGTGAAAGAATATTATATGAAAAATTTTAATTTAAAAGAAAATAAAAAAATTGTTGTTTTAGGTGTAATAGCATTATTATTAGTTATTACAGTATTATGTAGTTTTCAAACTATCCAAAGTGGTGAAGTAGGACTTCGTGTAAGATTTGGTAAAATTATTGATAGTAATTTAAGAGAGGGATTTAATTTAAAAATTCCTTATATTGAAGATATTGTTAAAGTAAATATTAAAGTTCAAAAAGTAGAACTTGAAACAAGTGCTGCAAGTCGTGATTTACAAGATATTTCAACAAGAATTGCAGTTAACTATCGTGTTCAAGAGACTAAAGCAAGTAGTTTATATAAAACAGTTGGAAATAGTTATGAAAAAACAGTTTTAGAACCAGTAATAGAAGAAAGTGTAAAATCTGTTATTTCTAAATATACTGCCGAAGAAACAATTACAAAAAGATCAGAAGTATCAAATGAATCTTTACAAGTATTACAAGAAAAAGTAGAGAAATATGGAATAGTAATTGATAATTTTAATATTATTAATTTAGCTTTTAGTGATGAATATTCTCGTGCTATTGAAGAAAAGCAAGTTGCCGAACAAAAGCTTGCAACAGCACGCCTTGAAAGTGAAGCAAAACTTGTTGAAGCAGAGGCTACAAAGAAGGCTAATGAATTATTAAAACAATCATTAACTGATGAATTAATAGAAAAAGAATTTATTGAAAAATGGGATGGTAAATTACCTGAAACATATGCTGGAAATGACATTCTAGGAATATTTAAAACTAAGTAAAGGAGAATAATATGAACAAAAAATATTATATAACAACACCAATTTATTACCCATCAGCTAATTTTCATATAGGTCATTGTTATACAACAGTTATAGCTGATACAATAGCAAGATATAAGAAAATGATGGGATATGATACATATTTTTTAACAGGAAGCGATGAACATGGTTTAAAAATAGAAAAAAAAGCACTTGAGGCCGGAGTTACTCCTAAAGAATA
>CACZOV010000052.1 GCA_902782915.1 uncultured Erysipelotrichaceae bacterium
ATCTTGATTATAACAATATCTATTTGCTATAATTGATGTTCTTGAAATTAGTCCTGCATCCATATAACCTGCATCTTTAGAACCTCTATATACCATATTATTATTGTTCGTTTCATTAGTCCATTCTACACTACATCCAGACATATCATATATATTTTTTATATTGTATGCACCATCATTACCTGTAACACCATTAGTTTCTCCTTCATATGCAATACTATTAGTTATATAATCAGGATAGTCTTTTTCAATAAATTTCATAGCAGCGTCCCATTGACATCCATAAATTAAAGTAGAAATAACTCCTGTATTATTAGTATAATCCTTAAGCGAAATATGATACTCATTAAGTTTATCCATATTTGGATACATAGCACGAGCAACTATAATAGAATTAGACGAATGTTGAAGACTTGGAGTTCTTCCTTTTACTACAAATGGTCGTTCTGTTCCATCATCTTCTATATTAGTTCCTTCTTCATATGCTCCTGCTTCATAACGTCCTATATAAAATCCACCATTTTTCTTTACGCTATTTCTCATAGCTATATACTCTTCGCTACTTTCTTCATCTCTATATGATGAAAAATCTGTTTGATTTAAGTACCACGGATATGTTTTAGATTTACTATTAAACTCTTCTTCTGTCTGAGCTTCTACAGGTACCCAAACAAATTCGTTATCCTCTTCATCTCTAATTACTAGTCCATTATTCCATCCATCTGCACTTCCCCATATAGCATCACCTTCATCAATAGGAGCAAATCCTGCTGGAACAAGTGGATTATAATATGATCCAGTTGTTTTTAAATTAAATGTTGTTGTCTCATTTGTAATTTTTCCTATTTGTAAAGTAAGTCTTTCATTTAATTTAAATACTCTAGTATACATTGTCTGATTTTGAGAATTATCATATGCACTTATTTTTATTTTTTTAATCTTTCCTCTATTTTCCCATGTATCACTTACAAATCTAATTTTCTGATCTTGTGAACCATTATTAACATTAATTGTTTTTACATCAGAAAAATTAATCCCATCATTGCTAGTTTGAACTTCAATTTTTTTAATTCCTTTATTATTAACTAAAACAGCATCATACTTTAAAAATGTATTCGTATTAGCTCTTAAATTCATTCCAATATATATATCATTTTCATTGTTATAAAAACCAATAGTTAATATTTCTCCATTATTATTCGTTCTACGTATATTTCCTGCTTTATCTATAACAATTAATTGAATTCCTTGAACACCTTTATCAACTTTTAGTGAAATATTTCCTGATTTATCTGGTATTGCTCTTCTTCCTTTATATCTTAAATATTCCTCATCATACTCTGTAGTATTTGAATAATAATAGTCAACTTCGCCTTTATCATTAAACTGAGTTAAATATTCGTATCTTACTTCTTTTACTCCACTTGTTTCATCACTTACATTAAATGAAGCAACATTATATTCATCAAAATACTTAATGTTAGATGCATCAATAGAATAATTTGGTATCCCTACTTCATAATTTGCCATCTGTACTTCTATTCTTCCTACTTCAACAGAATTTTTTAATTTAGTGAAAACTAGTATTTTATCTTTTTGAGCAAATGATTTATATGCATTACTTTCATTTACTGTAAATTCATTTAAATCCGTTAAATCATTAAAACTAAACTCACTTAATCCAGAATTTAAATTTAATTTCTTTTTTGGTAAAGATCCTGCTTTCAAATACAATTCTTCATCACTTTCTAAATTAATTTGAACAGATATTCCCATTGCATTTGTCCAACTATTATTTATTTTTTTTACAGTAAATCCTTCAACACTTTGTACAGTAATATTATTTTCAACTTCATCTGTATTATTAGTATTTACTTTTACTTTTTGAGTAATTTTTGATGTAAGAGAAAAATATGTTTCTCTTTTTACTTTTATTCCTTTTAAATAATATATATTCATTGAAGGATATGAAACTACATATATATCATTTTCTCCATCATTTTTTAACCCTCTTTTTGAAGAAGCCACGTCTAATTTATTTAAATTTATAATATAAAACTCACCTAAATCATTAGATGTATTATAATCATTATTTAATTTAAGTTCATTTGTAAAACTATTTTTATTTCCTTCTTCTACTCTATCTAAAATTTCACCTTGACTTAGAGATTCTTCTGTTTCATTTGTAGTAGGAAAGCTACTATTTTGCATGTAATATGCACTTGTCATTTCCTCTACAGTAGATAAATCACTAGCAAAAGCTGATAATTTAGCATTATTTGATACATTATTAACATTTATAATAACAATACTTAGTAAAATCAACAAAACAGATATAACAATTACTAATGCTATAACAGATACACCGCTTTTACTATTATATTTACCAAAATCATTTTTCATCATATATCACCCTTAACAAAATCCAATATAAAT
>CACZOV010000053.1 GCA_902782915.1 uncultured Erysipelotrichaceae bacterium
AAACTAAAGTTGTAAATTCAAGAAGAAGAAAAGGTCGTAAGGAAATTATCAAAAAATAAGCCACATTTTAATAGTGGTTTTTTTTGGGATTAGGGATGATTATGAAAAAAATAAATGTTGTTAAAAGTAATGAAGAATTTAATTTAGTCATGAATAAAGGAAAATGTATTAAAAATAATTACTTTGTTATTTATACAAAAAAAAATAATTTTGATAAATATAGGTTTGGAATAAGTGTTGGAAAAAAAGTAACTAATGCTGTTAATCGTAATAAATTAAAAAGACAAGTGAGAAATATTTTGGATTATCACAAAAATCTCTATTCAAAAGGAAAAGATTATATTATAATAGTAAGAAAGAGTTCTCTTAATGTAGATTATCATATGTTAGAAGAGAATTTGCTAAAATTATTAGAAAAAATTGAAAAGGAGAATATATGAAAAATAAGAAAAAGTTAATATTATTATTTTTAATTACTTTACTTGTAACAGGGTGTACAAAAACACTTAAAAATAGTGATAATAAAGTTGTTGTAAATGAAGTAACGGGTCAGAATTTAACTGAAAATATTTTATGTAAACCAACAGATGAAGAGGCAATTAAATTATATAAGGAAAATAATGTTGACATAGATTCCTTGCCATATTGCTCTTGTAAAAGTGATAAAGTTAATATAGAAGAAACTGTTATAAATGAGGAAACAGGAGAAGAAGAGATTGTAACTAAAGAAATTGAATGTGAAAGTTTTAATATTTCATCTGGTAAATATGAAGGTCTTTGGACAAGTATTTTTGTAAAACCACTTGCATATGTTATTTTATTCTTTGGTCGTATTACTAAAAATTATGGATTAGGATTAATTATTACAAGTTTAATTATTAGATTAATTGCATATCCTGTAACAAGAAAAACAGCTATGCAATCAGAATATATGAAAAAAGCAGCTCCAGAAATGGAAAAAATAGAAAAGAAATATGCAAATAAAGATCAAAATGATAAAGAAGTTATGATGCAAAAATCTCAAGAAATGATGATGGTTTATAAGAAATATAATGTAAGTCCAGTAAGTGGATGTTTACTTAGTTTCTTACAACTACCTTTATTTATAGCATTTTTAGAAGCAATTAATAGAGTGCCTGCAATATTTGAAGAAAAATTTATTATTTATCATTTAGGAACTACTCCAAGTGTTGGAGTGCAAAATGGAAATTATTGGTATATTTTAGTTATAGTATTTGTTGCAATAACTACATATTTTTCATTTAAAGCAACTACTAAAGATCAAGCAGCAACATCAAGTGAAATGGCTGGTCAACAAAAGATGATGATGAATATGTTTACAATTATGATTATTGTAATGTCTATATTCATGACAACAGCCTTAGATATTTATTGGATGACAACTAATATATTTACAATTGCACAGAATTTAATTGTTAGAAAGAAGGTTAAGTAAAATGAAGAAGTATACGTATCAAGCCAAAACATATGAAGAAGCAAAAAATCAAGCTTTATCAAGTTTGATGGAACAAGAAAATAATTTGTATATAAAAGAAATTGAAAGTTCTAATAAATTATTTAATAAAAAATCTGTAATAGAAGTTATAAAAAAAGAAGATGTTGTAGAACATATTAAAGAGTTAATTAAAGGTATTACCAGTGATATGGGATTAACAATTAATATGGAGGTAAAAAAAAGAGAAGACTCTTTAAATATATCAATTTATGCAGACAATAATGCTATTTTAATTGGTAAAAATGCTAAAACTTTAAATGCTTTAACAACTATTATAAGACAAAGTATTTATAAAGAAATTGGTGAAAATTATAAATTTGTTCTTGATGTTTCTGAATATAAACAAAAAAGAGCATGGATTTTAGAAAAAATGGCAAAGCAAATTGCAAGAGAGGTTGCTAAAACTGGTGTTGAAGCAACTCTTGATCCAATGAATTCTTATGAAAGAAGAATTATCCATGAGACATTAAGCCATAATAAAAAAGTTTATACAGAGTCAACTGGTGTTGAACCTAATAGATGTGTTGTAATTAAATTAAAAGAAAATGAATAAACTATGTTAGAAAACTAATATAGTTTTTTTTATTTCATAATTCGACAAAGTTCGACAATTATATATTCTATACTAATATCAGGAGGATATATGACAAATGAATTAAAAAGAATTACAAAAGAAATTGATAAGGAGTTTATTAAGTATTTTATTGCAGATAGAGATATTGAAACTATATTTGTAGTAGGATCAATGGCATATGATGATTACAAAGATAGAATTGATAATGACTATGATATTAGAGTCATAGCAAATAATGTAAATCGTGATAAAATTAGTAACTTTGAAAATTTTTTAGTAGATTTAAGTAAAAAGTTAACAACTAAAAAAATAGAAGTTGGCTACTCTACTATTGTTGGTCCTGTAAATCATAAGGTATCAAGTAATAAGCAAAATATCTTAATTCATGCAATGATTCATAGAACAGATCAAATGGATGATTTTTTACCTATTACTCATAAATATCAATATGGAAATAGATATAGAATAGTTTATGGAAAAGATAGTTTAGAGAAATTTAAAAATGTAAGATATACAATAGATGAATTGATAAATGCTCACGAAGGACTTATTTATTGCATTGATATGTTAAAAAAACACGAATATAGATATTTAACATGGGATATTAATGAAAATAAATGTGAATTTAATTACCATTCGATTCCTATGACGGAAGATATTGTATTAGAAAATTGTTTTTATTCTGTGAATAAGTTTATTGATAATTTAATGAATTATTGTAGGTGGGAAAATTATGATATTCCTGAGGATAAAATAATATTTTGTATTAGATTACTTGGTCAAAGAAATATTCGAGAAGATACTTTATTTTTATTACAAAGCTTATTTAATAAAAATGAAATAATGTTAAAAACTTTATTTGCAAATCCTTTAATAGAAACTATTCATTTATTAGAAGAATATAAATTTTGTATTCAATATTTAGATAGTATATTTCCTAAAAAAGAAGAAAAAAGTAAGAAATTGGTGAAAAATTAAACAATATGGAAGTAAACTATGAAAAAGATAATTTAGTAAACTTATCTAATTCTATATTAAAATATTTTGGAATTAAAACATTTCATAATACTATAGAATATGTTGATATTTTATTAAAAGAAAAAAAGTTTAAAAATGTTATTTTATTTGTATGTGATGGATTAGGTTATTACAATTTAAATCAATGTTTAACTCAAAATTGTTTTTTAAGAAAAAAACAAGTAATGAATTTAAAAAGTGTTTTTCCATCGACTACCACATCAGCAACAACATCACTTTTGACAGGATTAACTCCATCAGAACATAATTGGTTAGGATGGGATATGTTTTTCAAAGATACAGCTGAAACTATTTCTTTATATTTAAATAAGGTTAAAGATACTAAAAGTATCCCTAAATTAAATGTATATGATCGAAGTTATATGAAAATACAAACTATAGTTGATTTAATAAATAATAATCCATCTAATTTAGCATACTATGCCTACCCTTTTAGTGTTGAAAACAAATGTATAAATCTTGATGAAGTAATTAATCGAATAGAAGAGTTAACAAAAGATGGTGATAAAAAGTTTATTTATGCATATATAGAAAATCCTGATAAATTAATGCATAAATATGGAATATATTCAAATATAGTAAAAGATAAAGTAAAAGAAATTAATAGTAAATTAGAAAGTTTGAGTCGAAAAATAAAAGATACAGTTATCTTTGTAACAGCTGATCATGGTTTAATTTCAACTAATTATATTAATTTAAAAGAAGATATGAAAGAGTTATATGATATGCTTTCGAGGACTACTTCTATAGAATCTAGATGTGTAGGTTTAAAGTTAAAAGAAGACATTAATATTAACGAGTTTATTAATTACTATAATAAAAATTTAAAATCAAATTTTCAATTATTATCAGTTAATGAGGTAATAGAAAATAAACTTTTTGGAAATGTAGATAGTACTTATTTAAGAGATGCAATAGGAGATTATTTGTTAGTAGCCGTTGGTAATAAATCAATTAATTATGATAATAATTCTCCAAAATTTAGGGCAAATCATGCAGGATATACAAAAGATGAAATGATAGTTCCTTTAATAGTTATAGAATGCAAGTAAAAATTATATAAAAAAATGATTACTATGTTAAAAATGTGACATAGTTTTTATTTTGTGATATAATCTATACCGAAAAAGTTCTTAAGGGGTGATTTTATGAACGATACAATTGCAAGTATTGCAACAAGTTTAGGTGTTGGAGCAATATCTATTATTCGTGTAAGCGGAAAAGAAAGTATTAAAATAGTAAATAAACTATTTAAAGGAGCTGACTTAGAAAGTGTTTCTAGTCATACTATTCATTATGGTCATATAGTAAGTAATTCAGAAATAATTGATGAAGTATTAGTAACTGTAATGAGAAGTCCTAAGACATATACAACAGAGGATATAGTAGAAATAAATTGTCATGGTGGAATAGCTTCTACTAATAAAGTTTTAGAATTATTATTACTTAATGGATGTCGTATGGCAGATCCTGGTGAATTTACGAAAAGAGCATTTTTAAATGGAAGAATAGATTTACTAGAAGCAGAAGCAGTATCAGATCTTATTAATAGTGAATCAGATCTAGAAAGAAAAGTAGCAATTAATGGATTACAAGGGAATTTAAGTATTTTAATTAAAAATTTAAGAGATAAAATATTAAAAATTATTAGTAATATTGAAGTTAATATTGATTATCCAGAGTATCAAGATATTTACGAAGTAACTATTGATGATTTGAAAAATGAATTACCATATATTAAAGAAAAATTAGAAAAAATAGTAAAAGATTATGAAGATACAAGACTAATATATTCAGGAATTAAAGTTGCAATTGTTGGACGTCCTAATGTTGGAAAAAGTAGTTTACTTAATAAATTATTAGATTCAGAAAAAGCAATTGTTACAAATATACCAGGTACAACAAGAGATATTGTTGAAGGACAAATA
>CACZOV010000054.1 GCA_902782915.1 uncultured Erysipelotrichaceae bacterium
AAAAAAATTAAATGGTGGTTTAATTTTGTAACTACAGTTATTATGAATTCAATTATTGTCATCTTAGTTTTAGTTGGAATTTTATTCTTAGCTTATTATATTGATGTAGTTAAAAATTCTAATAATGGGAAATGGCAACCACCTTTATATCAAGCTTATGTAATTATAAGTCAAAGTATGGAACCTACTATTCACGTTCAGGATGCAATTGTAACTAAAAGAGTTGATAATTTACAAATTGGTGATGTTTGTACATACTTATCTAAAAATCCAAGTTATTTTGGTATTATGATAACTCATAGAATTATAGGAACTGATATTGATAAAAATGGCGAGAAAGTTTATATTTTTAAAGGAGATAATAACTATTCTGCTGATCCATTACCAGTTAGTAAAGATCAAATCTATGGAAAAGTAGTTATGAGAATTCCAAAAATTGGATATGTTCAATACTTCTTATCAAATGCATATGGTTGGATTATTGCAATTGTTATTCCATGTGTTGGTATTATAACTTTTGATATTTTAAAATTAATAAAAAGTTTTCAAAATGACAAAAGAAAAAAAAGAGGTGGTAAGGAGTGAAAAATAAGGTATTACTAGTTTGTGCAGCAATTTTACTATTAATCTTTTTAACATTTGGAACGTATGTATGGTATTTATATTTTTTAAGAGCAAGCTCGGGATATGCCGTTGATAGTAAAAAACAATTTACTCAATACGAAGGACTCGTTTTGATAGATAATGGTGATGCAGTATATGATACAGATGCTAAAAGTTTACATGATGATAATTTGGAAAATGTTCCTGATTACAAGTTTCAAGTAGTAAATACTAAAAATTCGACTGAAGACTATAATTTATATATTGAAGATTTACCACTTAATCTTGTAAATGATGGATGTACAGAAGATACTTTACTATCAAGAAAAGATTTAAAGTATCAGTTAAGTTTAAATGGAAATATTATTAAAGAAGGGTTAATGGATACAATTAATGATAATATTTTAGATTCAAGAACAATTCTTGCCAAAGAAACTAATTATTATACTTTAAAAATATATATTCATGATGAGGCGTTAGATTGGTTTTCTAAACATTATCATTATCAAATCAAATTAAATAGGTGATTTATGAAAAGTTTTATAAGAAATTATTTAAAAATATTGGCACTTACAATTACAGCTTTGGTTTTTGTTTTAACAAGTTTCTATTTTATAATGAATTATTATCATTCTGAAGAATTAAAAAGACAGATTTATATAAGTGAAAATGATATAAATTACAAGAATTATAAAGAAAAACTTGCATCAATTAATACTAATCTAATCAAATTTAGAAATATTAAAAATCCAAGCAATGATGATCGAAAGATGTATGATCGTTTAGTTACTTGCTATAATTCACTAGATTCATTTGGAACTTTATCTAAAATGAATGTAAATACTTATCATTCATCAAAAGAAATTCATGATTTAGGATCAAAATTTGAATCTTATGTTTTAAATAATTGTTGGGCAACAAATTTAAGCTTTTTAAAGCAAGATGATGTTCCAGAAAAATACAAAGCTGTTGCACCATTTATTTCAAATTATGTAAATACTATTTCAAGTCAAATTGATAACAGTTTATCTGAAATAGAAAACAATGGTAGCTATTTTTATTCAACTAATATATCATCAGCAACAATTAGAAATTATTTAACAAGTGATTATTCTATGATTGCAAGATCTTATAATGACTTTGCTTCTATTGTATTAGAATTATCTTTAATGATATCAAATGGAGGTAATAATGGTTAAACTATTAAATAAACTATTGATTATTTTAAAAAACATTTTATTACCAATTACTTTATTTGCAAGTATTTATATTGTTATCTTTATGTTCAAAAGATTAGATAAAGATGTATTTGGTCAAAATTTAATGGAATTTTTAGCAATAGTATTTCCTTACTTTTTACTTTTAATTTTAAATATAGTAAATATCTTTTTAAAACAAAAAAGTGTTAATGATAATTTATTTTATAATGCAACAAGTTTCTTTGTATCAATTACTATTTTAATATTTTGTTATAGAGCTTTATTTGATAAAAATATGTTTCTATGGTATAAGTATGGCTATAATATTAACTTTAATTATTTTTCAGATCAAATTGCAGCTATTAAAGTAATGTTATATGGATTATCTATTGGAAATATTTTACTAATGATATCGAATTATTTACAAGATAATAAAAATGAATAAAATAAAAAAATAAAAACATAATGATTTTAGGTGATCATATGTTTTTATTTTTCTTTCATATATTAGTTTCTATGTTTATAATTTTTACTACGTTTCATATCTTTAATAAAAAAGAAATTGGTATTTTGGAAGTTTTAGTATTATTATTTTTATTTCAAACTTGTATTAATTCAATTAATAATAAAAGTATTTTAGAAAATATTGTTATTTCTTTATTTATTATTTTAAATTATTATTTATATATTTTTTTATATCAAAAATCTATAACTAAAAAAATATATACTAAAGATAAAATATTAATTAATCGTGGACTTATTAATTTTCATGAATTAATAAATGAACATATTAGTTATGAAAGTTTAATTATTAATTTAAAAAAGAAAGGAATAAACGATCCAAGTGAAGTAGATTATTGTATAAAACAAAATAATGATTTAATTATTTTTAAAAAAAATAGTATTAAGAATTATCCCATTAGTATTATTATTGATGGAAAAGTTTTAAAAGATAATTTATTTAGTATTCATAAAACATATGAATGGTTAGAACATAAAATAAATGAAAATAACTTAGAATTAAGTAATATTAACTATGCTTATTTTAAAAATAAAGAAGTTTACTTTGTAACAAATTAAATTTATAAAAAAAAGTATTTACTTTAAATATATTCTATGATATTATTTATATGTAATAAAAATAGAAAGAAGTGATCTTATGAATAGTAAAAAGAAAAGTATATTAATAGGAGTAATAGCTATAGTTTTATTAATTGGAATATTAGGAATAACTTATGCTGTATTTAGTTATTCACGAACTGGATTAAATCAAGAACTAGTAACCGGTGATATTTATATGCATTATAAAGAGTCTAATACATTAACACTTGAAAATGCATTACCATCAAGTACTTATGATCCAAATAAATATTTTGAATTTCAAGTGGCAGGAAAGAATACTTCCTCTAAAGATATTATTTATGATATTGTTCTAAATTATGGGGATAATCATGCAACACGTACAACAAGAATAAGAGATGAATTATTAAAATTTAGATTAGTAACCGTAACAAAAAATGTAGAAACAGAAATATTCACTGATCAAAGTTATTCAAGTATTAATAACAAAAGAATTCATGCAACAACAATACCAAGAAATACAACAAGTGAGATAACACATACATATAGGTTATATGCATGGATTGGAGATGAGACTTTGATAGGAAATGTTGCAGGAGCAGACTATTCTTCAAGTGAATGGGATGATGTGTTTGCAAGTGTAAAAGTAAATGTAACGGGAGACTTTACTGAGAAAGAAGTTACAAGATCAATAAATCAAGTAATAAAAACAACAACGAAAGACACAGGAATAAAATTTTATGAAATATCAAGTTCAACAAATGGAGAAGGATTATATATGATGGAATCAACTGAAAATGACACCTATCCAATCTATTACTATCGTGGAAATGTAGATAACAATAATGTCTATTTTGCAGAAAATTGTTGGAAGATAGTAAGAACAACTTCAAC
>CACZOV010000055.1 GCA_902782915.1 uncultured Erysipelotrichaceae bacterium
GTTAAATTTAATTGATACCCCAGGACATGTTGATTTTTCATATGAAGTATCTAGAAGTCTTGCTGCAAGTGATGGAGAAATTTTGGTAGTTGATGCAACTCAAGGAGTTGAAGCTCAAACAATTGCAAATATGTATTTAGCTCTTGATAATAATTTAACAATCATTCCTGTTATTAATAAAATTGACTTGCCTAGTGCTGATATTTCTAAAACTAAAAAAGAATTACAAGAGACATTTGGGTTTGAAGAAGATGAAATTCTTCTTACAAGTGCTAAAACCGGTGAGGGGATAAAAGAATTAGTAGATGCAATTATTGAAAGAATACCTAGTCCTCAAGGAAATATTCACGATCCTTTAAAATCATTAATATTTGATAGTTTATATGATTCATATCGTGGTATTTTAACTTTAACTAGAGTAGTAGATGGAGAGCTTCGAGTTGGAGATAAAATCGAATTTATGCAAACAAATTCTATATATGATGTAACAGAATTATTTGTTTATAATCCAAATTTTTTAAAAGTTGATAGTTTAAAAGCAGGGGAAGTTGGATATGTAGTTGCTAGTATTAAAAATATAAGTGATGTTAAAGTTGGAGATACCATTACTTTAGCCAATAATAGAGCATCAACTCCTTTACCAGGATATAAACCAATTGGTCAAGTAGTTTTTACAGGTCTTTATCCAACAGATACAAATAGATATAATGATTTAAGAGATGCACTAGAAAAATTAAAATTAAATGATAGTGGTTTTTCATTTGAACCAGAAACGAGTGAAGCACTTGGATTTGGCTTTAGATGTGGTTTTTTAGGACTTTTACATATGGATGTTGTTGAAGAAAGACTGGAAAGGGAATTTAATTTAAATTTAATTGCAACAAGTCCATCAGTTGTATATGAAATTTTACTTACAGATGGAAATTGTATTAAAATAGATTCTCCTGATAAACTTCCTCCTGTAACTAAAATTAAAACAATAAGTGAGCCATATATATTAGCTAACATATTTACTCCAAGTGAATATATAGGACCACTTATGGAACTTTGTCAAAATAAAAGAGGTAATTATAAAACAATTGAATATTTAACACCTTCAAGAGCTATTTTACATTATGAATTGCCATTATCGGAAATAGTATATGACTTTTTTGATAAATTAAAAAGTATTTCTAAAGGCTATGCATCTTTTGATTATGAGCTTATTGGCTATAAAGTAAGTAATCTTGTAAAAATGGATATTTTAGTAAATGGAGTGAAAGTTGATGCAATGTCAATTATTATTCATAAAGATTTTGCTTATAGTCGAGGAAAAGTTGTTGTTGAAAGCTTGAAAAATATTATTCCAAGACAAATGTTTGTTGTTCCAATTCAAGCTGCAATTGGATCTAAAATTATTGCAAGAAGTGATATTAAAGCAATGCGAAAAGATGTTCTTGCTAAATGCTATGGTGGAGATGTATCTAGAAAGAAAAAACTTCTTGAAAAACAAAAAGAAGGTAAAAAAAGAATGAAGCAAATTGGAAATGTAGATATTCCAGAGGAAGCATTTTTAGCAGTTTTAAAAGGGGAAGAATAATGAATTCCATGTATATTCATATTCCTTTTTGTTCATCTATTTGCACATATTGTGCATTTACTAAATTTTATTATAAATGTGATATGGTTGAAAAATATCTTAAGTCTTTAAAAAAAGAAATAGAATTAAATTATAAAGGTGAAGTTTTAAAAACAATTTATATTGGAGGAGGAACACCAAGTTGTCTTAATCTTAACGAATTAACTTATTTATTTGATATGTTAAAACTTATTAAATTAGATAAAGATTATGAATTTACAATTGAAATAAATCCAGATACGATTACTAAAGATAAATTAATTTTATTTAAAAATAATAAAGTTAATAGAATAAGTATTGGAATAGAATCAACTATTTCTAAAAATTTAAATTATTTAGGAAGAAAATATGATTTTAATTTAGTAAAAGATAAAATAAAATTAATTAAAAGTGTAGGATTTGATAATATAAATATTGATCTTATATATGCACTTCCAACTGAATCTTTAAAAGAATTAGAAATTGATTTAGATAATATTTTAAGTTTAAATTGTCCTCATATATCAACTTATTCTTTAATGATTGAAGAAAATACTATTCTTGGAATAAAAAAAGAAAAAAGTATTTCTGAAGATATGGATTATGAAATGTATAAATTAATATGTAAAAAATTGATTGATAACGGATATATTCATTATGAAGTATCTAATTTTTCGAAAGATAAATATCAATCACGTCATAATTTAGTATATTGGAATAATGATCATTACTATGGATTTGGATTAGGAGCGGCTGGTTATATAGAAAATATAAGATATAAAAATACTACAAGTTTAAAAGAATATAATAAGAAAAATTTTATTAAAGAAAAAGAAATACTAAGCATTAAAGATCAAATATCTTATGAGCTTATTTTAGGATTTCGAAAGATAGATGGAATTAATAAAAGTATGTTTAAAAAGAAATATGGAATAGATATTTATTCTTTATATAACATAAGAGATTTATTAAAAAGTGGAGACTTAAAAGAAAATAATGAGAATATATTTATAAATTATGATAAAATATATATAGAAAATCAAATTTTAATGAATTTTGTAGGAGAGTAGTATGGAAAAATATGAATATTTTAAAAAAGAAATAAATTATATAAAAAATAGTAGAATAAAAAATAGTTGTAAAACAATGCTTAATTTACTTCCTGATTATTTTTTTCAAATACCAGCATCATCTACCGGGAAGTATCATCCTGAATTTACTTTAGGAGATGGTGGATTAGTAAGACATGTAAAAGCTGCTGTTAGAATTGCTAAAGATTTACTTGATAACCCATCAATTGGAGGAAAATATACAAGTGATGAAAAAGATCTAATGATAATGACTTTAATTTTACATGATGGTTTAAAAAGTGGATTAGTTCATAATCGTTATACTCAATTTGATCACCCAACTCTAATAAAAAACTATATTATAGAAAATAAGGATAAATTAGAGTTAACAAATGATGAAGTTGTATTTGTTGGAAAAGCAATTGAATCACATATGGGACCATGGAATAAAGATTATAATGGAAATGAAGTGTTACCTGTCCCTAAAACAAAATATGAAAACTTTGTTCATATATGTGACTACCTTGCAAGTAGAAAGTATTTGAATATTAAATTTCAAGATAATGAGATTATTGAATAAAAAAAGATCTAATCAATTTGATTAGGTCTTTTTATATCGAGAATAATTGGTAAAATAATTGGTTTTCTACCGGTTAGTTCATTAATATAACTACTTATATTGGTTTGTAGA
>CACZOV010000056.1 GCA_902782915.1 uncultured Erysipelotrichaceae bacterium
ACCTTTACCATTTGCCATTGCTGCAGCCCCTCTCCCAAGAGAAGCAATACCACCATTTAAAGCTCTTTTTAAAGCAATTCCACGGTTTTCTCCATTTTTACGAGCATACCTATAATTACCAACTGCTGTAGTAAATGGTGCGGCCGCCATTCCAGCTGTACCTCCAAGAGCTTTCCATCCAGCCCCTGTAAACATATCTTTAATATCACTGAATCCATCTGGTACTCCAATTAATTCAGAAACAAATTTAGGCATATCTTTTGCAAATTGAAGAAGTCCTACAATGATAAATAGAATTACTAATAAGCCTCTTACCCAGTTATTATCATATTGACCTAATGTTTCATTTAATTTACTTCCCATTCCGTTATTTCCAACAAATAGCATTTGGAAAATATAAATAACAAAGTAAACAACCATTATTCTTATAAATAAATCTAAATAAACTTTAATTGATGTACTTACCCATTTATCAAAAGATTGTTTAGATTGTTTTGGATCAATATAACTAGAAATAGGAATTGGAGCAATAATTTCACATAAACTAAATTTAATTGCACGAATTGCTATTTTTACAGCAATTGTTACTAAAACATATACTAAATATGCTCCAACAACTGTTGCCCAAATAAAATTATATCGATATGCATAACCATCTGATGAAAAACTACATGCTTCTGTTGCATCTCCTGCATTTAGTTGTCCAACATAATAAATGGTATTTTCTGGAGGTGGTTCTATAGTACCATATAATCTATATCCACTTGATGCAGCACATTCATCATTATTATAGTAGAAAAATGGTAAGAAAGAATACCAAGCCATTGTTCTTCCTGTACTTTGTACTAATTCATCATCATTAGAAATGTCTGCATCAACTGCTAGTATTACTTTAGGTATTACTTTAACAATTTCATCTTGAGCTCTTCTTGCTAGATCAAAAATAGATGGAACTAAAACTATTAATACTAAACTTATAACAACTCTTTTTAAGATATTTCCAATTCCATTTTCTTTATTATCAAAGTTATCTGGATTAATAAATATTTGAAAGAATGAGATCATTAATTTAAAGATCATTACAAGTCCTAAAATAATATAAATACGGTTAGCAAAACTTCTAAGTTGTCCTGTTGTAAATAATTGAAAATGAGCTAAATCCATAATTAATTGAAAAATATTTTCAACAACCCAATAAATTGCTATATCTATCCAAAGAAATAAACTTCTAAATACGTTTTGAGCAGTTTTTATTATTGATACTACATTAAGCATTCTAATTAATCCTATCATTGTTACCTCCAAACACTACTATATAGTAAAGTATATCAAATATTTAAAATAAAGTAAATATACCATTTGCTTTTTTTACCGTCTTATTATATCTATTTTCTTTTTAAAAGTAAATATAAAATGTAAAACAAATCAAGTTTTGGATTATACTTCTTGCATCAACTTCATTTTATCACTCCAGTTAAGGGGAGAGTCAAATATTTTTTTTAAATACAAAAAAGCAAAGAAATTTTACTCTCTTTGCATTTTTAATTAATTGGATATTTTTTAGTTAATTCAAGTACTTTTTTAGCTTCTTCCTTTAAGATTTTTTTATCATTAGGATTTGTAAGTACTTTCGAGATAATATCAGCAATAAGTTCAAAATCACTTTCAACTAATCCTCTTGTTGTCATAGCTGGAGATCCTATTCTAATACCTGATGCTTTCATAGGACTTAATGTCTCATTTGGAATAGTATTTTTATTTACTGTAATATGAACTTTATCAAGAAGTGCCTCAGCATCACACCCAGTAATATTAAAACTACTATAAACATCTACTAAAATTAAATGATTATCAGTTCCTCCAGATATAAGTTTTACTCCATTTTTTTGAAATCTATCAGCCATTGCTTTTATATTTTTGATAACTTGTTTTTGATATTTTTTAAAATCATCTTGTAATGCTTCATAAAAACATTCTGCTTTACCAGCAATAACATGCATTAAAGGGCCACCTTGAATACCAGGAAATATTACTTTATTTATTTTTTTAATAATTTCACTATCATTTGTTAAAATAATTCCTCCTCTTGGACCTCTCAAAGTTTTATGAGTTGTACTAGTAACTACATCTGCATATTTACAAGGATTTTCATGAAGTCCTGCAGCAACAAGTCCTGCAATATGAGCCATATCAACCATTAAATATGCTCCAACTTTATCTGCAATTTCTTTGAATCTTTTGAAATCAATTTTTCTTGGATATGCACTAGCACCAGCAATAATCATTTTTGGTTTTTCCTTTAAAGCAATTTTTTCTATTTCATCATAATCAAGAACTTCTGTATCTTTATTTAATCCATAACTTACAATTTCATAGTCCATTCCACTAAAATTAAGTTTATATCCATGAGTTAAATGTCCTCCATCAGATAAATTCATCCCTAAAACTTTATCTTTAGGATTTAAAAGTGCACGATATACAGCCATATTAGCACTTGATCCACTATGAGGTTGAACATTAGCATACTCTACATCAAATAACTTACAAGCATATTCAATAGCTTTTTCTTCAAATATATCAATATATTCACATCCACCATAATATCTCTTCTTTGGATATCCTTCAGCATACTTATTAGTTAAAATACTTCCTTGTAACTCTCTTACATATTTTGAAGTATAGTTTTCTGATGCAATTAATTCAATATTTTGATTTTGTCTTCTTTTTTCTTTTTGTAAAGCTTTTTTTAATTCATTATCCATAATTATTTACTCCTTTATCCCATTATAATAAATTAATTTAAAAAAAGCTAGACATTTGACATCAATTTAGGATATAATATTTTTATAAAATAGGAGGAAATAATGATAGAATATGATTTTAAAAATGAAGAAATATCCAATATATGTAATAATATGATTATTTATGCTGTTAGTCGTCGTGCAAGTGATATTCATTTTGATCCTCATGAAAATGGATTATTAGTAAGAATAAGAGTTGATGGTGTTTTACAAGATCATACTCTGGTTCCTTTAGAATATCAAAAAAACTTAACAACAAGACTTAAACTTATTTCTAATATGAATATAACTGAATCTCGTCTTCCTCAAGATGGAGCAATCAAAGATACTATTAATGGAATTGATCTTGATATGCGTGTTTCATCTCTTACAACTAATTTAGGAGAAAAAATTGTTATTCGTATTTTAGATTATTCAAAAAGCCGTGATGGACTTGAATCTTTAGGATTTACACCTAAAAATTTAAAAAAGATTAAAAGAATGATTGAAGTTCCTAATGGAATTATTTTAATAACAGGTGCAACTGGAACAGGTAAAAGTACAACATGCTATACAATGCTTCAATATTTAAATAATGAACAAACTAATATTATAACAGTTGAAGATCCAATAGAAATGAATATTGAAGGAATAAATCAAGTTCAAGTAAATAGTGAAATTGGTCTAACATTTGGAAGAGTACTTCGTAGTATCTTAAGACAAGATCCAAATATTATTCTAATAGGAGAAATACGTGACTCTGAAACAGCTCAAATTGCTGTTCGTGCATCTATAACAGGTCACTTAGTTTTTTCTACTGTTCATACTAATAATTCTTTATCTACTATTGAAAGACTTTTAGATATGAATGTTGAAAGATACCTTTTATCAAGTGCCTTAACTGGAATAGTATCTCAGAAACTTGCAAGAAGACTTTGCAAAAATTGTCGCAAAGTAAGACCAACAACTGATTATGAAAAAGCTGTATTTAAAGAAAATTTAGGACTTGATATCTTAGAAATAAATGATGTTGATGAAACTAAACATTGTGATAATTGTCGAAATGGCTATTTTGGTCGAATTGCAATTCAAGAAGTACTACTTTTAAATGATGAAATAAGAGAAGCAATTAATAACAATAATATTCCAAGAGAACAACTTAGAGAACTTGTTTATACAAGTGATGTAACTACTCTTCTTCAAGATGGACTTCAAAAAGTATTAGATGGAATTACAACATTTGAAGAAATTTATAAAAATGTAGCAATTGATACAGTACTTGATGAAAAATATTCATTAGAGAGTACCCCTAAAGAAGAAACAAGTCTTCTTTCATCTCTTAGTCAAGAAGATGCAACTGATATTATTTAGTTGCTTTTTTTGAATGATCCAAAATAGTATTCAGGAATATTTCCCTGTATTATTTTAACAGTTAAAGGAACAATAACTGTTACTCTTATATCTTTACTACTAGTTGGTAAAATCATTTTTACCATTACACTTACTCTTATATTTACTTCTATTAAAGAATTATTAATTCCATATTCAGTTACCTTTGTTTCAATATTTGGATTAATACTACTAATAAGTTCTAATTTAACAGGTATCTTTGGACCAATATTATTTAATAAAACCGAATTAAAAATTATACCTGACGGAATATAAAAAATACTTGGATCAAGATTATACTTATTTATAGTTTTTTCATCTAATTCAAATATTTTTTTCATATTATCATATACATTACTTGATATATTAGAAATAATTCTATTTAAAACTAATGGATCATAATCAACCATCATCGTTCCACTACTATCTTTTTTCATAATAAATAATTCATCATCAAAATAACATTCACTAACAGCTTTATTTATTACTGTTGTAACTACACTTTCCATTCTTCCCTCAGAATAAGACAAATAAAGTGGCATAACTTTATTATTTAATATAATAATAAATACTAGTGATATTACTAAAATAAATAAAAATACTAAAAATAATTTAAAAAATTTTGTTTTCATCTCTATAAAATTATATAAATTAATTTACAAATTATGTTTTTTTTGCTATACTTATTTTATAGTAAACTTGGAGGTATATAATGAATGATGATGTAATAAAAGATATAAATTTAAAAAAATTAAATATTAAAGATTTAGAACTACTTCTTGAAATATTAAATGAAGTAACAAATGAAGAAATTGAGGTGATCTGATGAACTCTTTAAAAGAAAAAATTATAGATGAAATAATAAGTTTATTATCTCCTCTTAGATCTATGTATCCAGATGAAATAAATATAATTACTAATGATTTAATAAACAATAGATTTGATAGTTTAAAAGACTTTTTAAATAAATATTATAAAGATCTTTCTTATTCTAAAGAAATGATACAAATAATTACCAATCTTGTTAAAAATAATACTATCCCAATGTCTTACTTAGAAAAAGTACATGAAAGTCCTAGTTATCTTCTTTTACCAATTAAAGAAAATAATTTAACACTTATTAGTTCAAGAGCAATTAATGTTAATACCCCTAAATTTAATAATATTAAAAAAGTTTATCAACCATTTATAGAAAAAGAAAGCGTAAACTTAAAGTCAAAAGAAGATACTGATGAAGCTGAAACTATCGCTCGCTTAAGAAAAAAAATCTTAGAAGGACAAGTTGCTTATATGAATGATGCTAATGGTTTTATTGAAAACTTAGAAAAAATGGATGATTTTGCTCTTTATAACGCTTTAATTGATTTAAATGATATTCGTTTTATTCAACATTCTATTTCTAATTTAAGTTCTAGTACTTTGCAAAGACTTCTTAAATATGTTGAAAAAAAATTAGAAGAAACTATCCATAATAATTTAATTGATATGTTTATTCAAGAAGCAATAAAGAAAAACCTACATTCAAAAGAAAAAAAAATATCATAAATGCATTAGCATTTTTTTTTATTATTATCATAAAGTTAATTAGGTGACTTATGTTAATTAATTATATAAAATCATTATTTTACTTTTTAATTATATTTTTTTCTTTGTTATTTATAATTACCATTTTTTACTACTTTGATATCTTAAGTAATAATGGAATTAAATATTTTAAAATTATAACTATTATTTTATCTTGCTTCCTATCAGGATTTAAAATAGGCAAACAAGCCAAAGATAAAGGATATTTAAAAGGACTTACTTTAGGTAGTATAATTCTTATTTTATTCTTTTTAATAAGTCTATTTACTAAAGGTTTTAGACTTCAACAACTTATTTATTACTTAATTATTTTAATTACTACAACAATTGGTTCTATGGTAGGAATTCTTAAAGAAAAAAAATAAAAGATCTATTACTAGATCTTTTTAGAATTTACATATTTAACTATTCTTACTAATTTATATTTTTTTTCTTTCTCATATTCACTTTTTACTTTTTGTAAAAATTCTTCTAAATTCATTTCTAAAACATTTTCAATAAAGAATTTTTCATTTTCTGAGAAACGATAAAGAATTTGAGCTAAAATAAATATAGTATCACTGGTATGATTTTGTAATTTTACTAATTCTTTTAAATCATCTAAACTATAACCTTCTTTTTCTTTTTCCATAAGAAGTCCAGCATAAATAAAACAAAGAAGATAAGAATAAATTTGATAGTCATCAAATAGTCCTATTAAGTTAATAAATCTTTTAATACGAGTATTCCATTCTTTTTGTCTTTTTAAAGAACAAAATGATGAATACTTTTCCATTTTATTTATGTAATTATTTGCCATTGGACTATAATAATGATCATTTTCTATGACCATAAATTGCTTAGCTAATTTAATTTCACTTATTAGTTGTTTTAAATTTACATCCAAATCCATAACAATTACCCCCCTTTTTTTCGTACATATTATATCACAAAAAAGGAATATTTACAAGTAATATTATTCTTTAAACCCCTTTTCATACAGTTTTCTTTTAATAACTCTTTCAAGTTCTACTCCATCATATTTTTTAGAATACTTTTTTCTTATTTTTTCTTTTTCTTTTTCTCTTAAAGATTCTTCATTTAATTTAATCTTATCAAGAACAATTACAATATCATCTTTATAATAACCTAAATTTATTAAATTAATTAGCATTTTTTGTTTAAAAGCATATAAACTTTTTTTATTTACCTTTAAATTCTTATTAACATAATTACTAATCTTTTCTATTTGGAGTTTATTGTTAAATATATCTAATAAATCATCTATTTCAAAACTATCTATGCCAGTGTCTTCTAAATTCTTTTTAATTTTAATAGGACCATCATTTGTAAAATTAATTTTATCATGAATAAAGCTTTTAATATAAAGTTTATTATCTAACAATTTGTTTTCATATAATTTAGATATTATATTATTAATATATTCTTGATCACTTGTATATTTTTTTAAATAAGTTCTTATTTCACTTTCACATCTAATTCTTTTACTTAATAAATTTAATACTTTATCATATAATTTATATTTTTCATTTTCTTTAACTATTAATTCTATATCATCTATTTCTTTTTTTAATAATAATTCATATTTTAAAATAATATCTTCATATAATACTAATACATCCCCATTTATAAGCTCAACTTTATATTTATTTTTACCTGTTTTAATATATTTAATTATCTTCATTTTTCTATATAATTAAAGTTAGCTGTTCTAATTAATCTATTCATGATTGCAAGACCAAGTCCAACTTTTTCTACTCCTTCTATTATTATTAAATTAGCATTATAAGTATCACTTTGTCTTAAAAGAGAAAATATATTATGAGAAATATCATTAAGAGTTTCTCCATAATTAATAAATTTAAAACAATCTATATCTTTTAATTTATTACTTCCTAAAATAATTGTTTTATTTGTTATATTTTCTTTAACTAATCTTTTTAATGTATTTATATCTTTACTATAAACTAATATACATTTTGTTTTAGGAGAATAATGTTTATACATCATTCCTGGACTTTCTACGTGAGAATTAATATTAACTTCTTTTAAAACATGTTCTGATACATTACAAATACCTATTACATCTTTGATCATTTCCAAAGTTACAAAACCAGGTCTAAGTATTGTTGGTACATTATCTATAACTTTAACAACAGTTGATTCAAGACCTATTTGAGATTCTCCTCCATCAATTATATAATTTATGGTATCATCAAATTCTTCTTTAATATCTGAAACCCTAGTTCCTGATGGACGAGTAGAAATATTGGCACTTGGAGCAGCTATTGGAACATCTACTAAAGTTAAAAACTTATGAGCTATTTCATTAATTGGAACTCTTATTCCAACTGTTTCAAGTCCTGCTGTAACACACTCTGGAATACATTCTTTCTTTTTTAATATAACTGTAATTGGTCCAGGCATAAAAGTATCAATTAATTTTTTTTCTATTTCATTTTCTATTATTGCATACTTTTCTATTTCATCTTTACTTTTTAAATGAACTATTAAGGGATTATTACGAGCCCTTGTTTTCACTTCAAATATTTTGTTAACTGCCGCACTTTTTAAAGCATTAGCACCTATTCCATAAACTGTTTCCGTTGGAAATATTATTAAATTATCACTTTTTATTTCTCTTTTTATAATTTCTTTATAATCATCTATATTACTTATTACTTCCATATAAATCCCCCTTGTATTTTAAATTGATTTCTCAAACTACAAATAGATACAACATAAACACCATCATCTCTTCAATAAGAATAATTACTTCCTGTAAGAACCATTAAAAATGCTGGTTCACCACACATACTTATATCAACTTTGTCTTAGGTTGTAAATATTTATTTATTTTTTTAATTTTTCTACCTTAACGCATCATCTAAAGTTAATGTGATTGCGGTCGATTTTATTTCAATTAAACTCTTGGCATGTTGCTTAGCTGTAGTTGATTTACCACACCATTTACAGCCCTCAATTAATAAAGCTCCCATATAAGATAATTTGTTTTCTACCTCAGAATCAACAATTCTTTGTAAATATTTTTTCATAATTAATCTTCCCAGAATAATTATATCAAAAAAAAAGAAAACGTAAATACTAATTTTACATTTTGTCTATTAATTATTCACCTTGTCCTTTAGTTTTCTTATGTAAATAATTTTCTCCATGATAATAGTTTTTTATAAAATTATCTCGATATTCTAAAATATTATCATCCTTTATACATTGTCTTAAGTCTTCTGTTAATCTAATTAAAAATCTTAAATTATGAATTGAAAGTAAAGTTGCACCTAACATCTCATCAACACTTACTAAATGTCTAATATATGCTTTAGTAAAATTTTTACAAGCATAGCAATCACAAGTATCTTCAATCGGAGTAAAG
>CACZOV010000057.1 GCA_902782915.1 uncultured Erysipelotrichaceae bacterium
ATTAAATATATTAAAAAGAAAATAAAAAAATAAAACTCAAATGAAAAAAATAGAAAACCTCTATTTTTTTTTTGAATTTTATGATAAACTAGTTATAGAATAAAGGGTGAAGAATATGAATAAGAAAACAGTATTGATGTTAATAAATGGCTTTGGGGTTGAAAAGAAGGAATCATATCCTATTTATGATGATACTTTGATGCCTACATTTTCAGAGTTATCTCGGAATTATTTATTTTCTAATAATTCAGTTATTTCTCGTGTAAGTAATTATTATGATGCATATAGAAATGTTTCTATGGATATAAATGAGTTATATAGTTATAGTATTTTAGATAAGGAAATAGAGACAAAAAACTTAATTAAAAATTCAACTTTATTAAATTTAAAAAAAGATTATGATAGTAAAAATGGAAATTTACATATGTTTTGTTTAGTAGATCCTAGTTTGAAAATAGTTGATCATTTAAAAGAGACTTTAAAATTTATTAATCCTAATTTAAAAAAAAATGTTTTTTTGCATTTAATTATTTCAAGTAATAATATAGAAGATTATAAATATTTAGTTGAGGTATTTAGTCATATAAATATGGATTTATCTAATTATGCTGAAATAGGATTTATTTTAGGACTTGATTCTATTTCTAATAGTGCAAAGCAAGTTGATATGAATTTTTTCTTTAAGATGTTTATTTCTAAAGTAGGAGAAAAATGGCAATCATTTACTCAAAAGTTTGATGTTTTATATGCTATGAAAACACTTCCTAGAGAAACTAAACCATTTATAGTAAATTCTAATTTTAGTTTAGGAATTAATGATACATTTTTAATTTTTAATTATGATAATATAAATTTAACTAGTTTTATAGATACATTATCAAATATTAATTATGGAGAATCTAAAAATAATTTTTCATATTATTCATTGTTTTCAGTAACAAGTAATATAAATATTCCTCATATGTATGAAACAGAAGTTGCCAAAAATAGTATGGTTCATAATTTAGAAAAATTAAATGCCTCTGGATTAATACTTTGTAAAAGTGATAGAGTAGGTATTATTAATTATTTTTGTTGCGGACTTAAAAATGAAGCTACTAATACTTTAACATTTGTTGATATTACAAAGATTGAAAATAATCCTGCTGGAATTGTTCAAGTTGTAAATCAATTTAATAAAGATTTAATAATAATTAACTATGAATTAGGTGACTGTAATACAACAAAAGAATTAAAAGATAAATTGATGGTTATTGATAATACTTTAAAATTACTTGATGAAAATAGAAATGGAAGTAAATATACTTTAATCGTATCTTCGTTTTATGGAATGACTAAGACTATGAGAAATGAAAAAGATACCATGTCTACTGTAATATTTTCTCAAGAACTACCATTTTTGTACATCGATGATTTTTTAACAAAAAGAAATTATTTAATAGAAAGTGGTACAATTAATGATATTTTAAAAAGTTGTTATAAAAGTATTAATTTAAAAAGTAATTATGATTCTCTTGTTGAAAAGAAAAATAGTTTATATAAATTATTCTTTAAATAGGAGTATTTATGAATAAATTTATCTTAATTTTAAAAAAAATAGGACTTTTATATATTCCAATTACTTTCCTTGTAATTTTTCTTAGTATTATTTTTTCAATTGATTTAAAAGAAGTAATTAAATTTTTACTTAGTTCTATTTTAATTATGATAGGAGTATCTCTTTATTTAGTTGGATATGATCTTAGTTATCCTAAAATAAGTGATAAAGTTAGTTTTACTTTGTTAAAGAAAAAAAACATTAGTTATTTGCTTCTAATATGCTTTCTTATTTCTTTTTTTACTATTATATTAGAACCAGAAATATTAAAAGTATCTCTTCCGAATATATTCTTATTATTTTTATTAGCTTTTAGTATTAGTCTTTTTTTTCTATTATCAATTTATAGAATTTTATCTAAAACAAATTATAAGTATTATTTAATTATTTCTTATCTTTTAGTATTTTTACTTATGTTAATAACAGATATTAAAATTATTCCTTTTGCTCTTGAAAGAAGTGCTTTATCTATGGGACTTGTATCAGCACCATTTTTAATTACAATGGGAATGAGTTTATCAAAAAGATCAAAAATAAAAAATAAAGATCATACTAGTTTTGGAATACTTGGTCTTTGTTCTATTGGACCTATGATTGTATTTTTAATTTTCGGAATGTTTTTTAAATTAGATTTAAATAGTTTTAAAGAAATATCTCTTTTATTTAATCTTTTTGTAATTTTTTTATCTTTAGTACTTATTTTTATTATTTATTTAATATTTATAAGATTTAAAATAAGTCGAAATAAAAAAAATATAAAAGAAGTCAGTTTAGGTTTTTTGTTAGTCTTTATTGGAATTAGTTTATTTTTAATGGGTGCAAGAACTTATTCAGATATATCTTTTTTAATAGGAAGTGTTATTAAAGATTATTCTAAGTTTTTTATAATATTAATTATATTTTTATTTTCATTTTTTATAATAAGAGTAGAACCATCTTTTAATTTCCTAATGAGTTATGTAGAAGATGTTACAAGTGGTGGAATTAAGAATAAATTTCTAGAATTATTTTTATCTCTTGGAGCATCGATTGCATTAGTTATATCAGTTTTTATTTCTATATATAATTTAGATATTATGATGTTTCTAATACCTAGTTTCTTTTTGGCTTTAATACTTGCATTTTTAACTCCAAATAATTTTTTAGGAATAGCGTTTGATTCACTTGGAGCAGTTATTGGGACAATTTCTTCGACATTTTTTATTCCATTTTTACTTGGATTAAATAGTAGTATAAATACAATTGGTTATCTTGCATTTATAGGAATTGTTCCAGTTATATTTTTAGAAATTGCAGGATTTATTTATGAAAAAGAAGTGGTATTACATGATTTTGAAAGTTTAGATGATAGGATAGTAGATTATGATTAAATTATTGGTTATTATTTATAATAATGAAAAAATATTGAAATTATTATTTCAAAAGTATAATTTAGGATATAAAGTAATGTCCAAGGGAGATGGAACAGCAAGTAGCAATGTTTTAGAATATTTAGGACTTAATAAAGTAAAAAGACAAATTTATTATCTTCTTATAGATGAAAGTTTAGAAGAAAGTATTTTGAAAGATTTAAAAAATTGGTGTAAATTAGAAAACAATGGAAAAGGAATTGCTTTTACTATAAGTTTATCAAGTTCTAGTAAATTTATAAAAGATAATTTAGGAAAGGAAAAGTTGAATATGCCAAGAAAAGGTGATTATGAATTAATTATTACAATTGTAAGTGATGGTTATAGTGATTTAGTAATGAAATCAGCTCATTCTAAAGGGTGTATGGGTGGTACGGTTATTAAAGGAAGAAGTGTTGGCAGTCATGGAACTATTTTTATGGATTTTTCCTTAGAACCTGAAAAAGAAATGGTTTTAAATATTGTTAAAAGTGATATAAAAAAGGATGTTATGGAAAAAATTACTGAAGAATGTGGAATTAAAACTAATGCAAGAGGTGTTTTAATAAGTATTCCTCTTGATAATGTAATTGGTTTACAAGATAGTATTAATTGATTAGAAATAACAATTTAAATAAAGAAAAATTGTCAAGAAAAATGTCAAAATATAAAAAGATCATTTGTTTGATTGATAAAAATGAATATTTATAGTATACTAAGTTTGAGTCCATGATAAGTGAATAGATTAAATTACTTAACTCACACTTGAAGTAATTTAATCTATTTAAATACAGATAGCAATATCTGTTTTTTTTAAAATTTGACAAAATATGACATATTTATTGATTTAACTCTTAAAAATATTGAATTAAATTAAATATTTTTGTATAATCTAATTATTGGAATAAAAGGAGTAAGTTATGGTAAAGAAAAGAAGACGTAGAAAAAAAATATTTTTACCTAAAATACAAACTTTATTTTGTCTAGTGAGTTTGGTTTTTATTCTAGGTTGTTTTATATATTATGGAAATAGATTAATTAAGTATTATAAAATATATAATCCTAAAACAGAAACAGGAGAAGTTTTATTAAATTTATCATCTAAAATAATTGAAAGTGAAAAGATAGAAGAAGAAAATGATGGATTATATGAAATAAATGGTAATTATGTTTATAAAGGAAAAAATGTCAATAATTATCTTTTACTTGATCAATTATTATTTAGAATAATTCGTATTAATGTTGATAAATCAATTGATTTAGTTCTTGATGAATATATTAATCGTATACCTTGGAATGAAACAATTACAACTTATGATAAATCAAATATAAAAAGTTATATAGAAAGTAAGATTTTACCTATCTTAGATCAAGAAAAACTAGTTAAAACATCATATTGTACTGATAAAATTCATGAATTATCTGAAATAAGTTGTAATGAAACAAATAATGATAATTATATTAGATTACTTGGAATTAATGATTATTTGAATAGCTTAAATAATGATAAAACTTATATGAATTCAGGTAATGAATATATTTGGTTATATAATAGTGGAGAAAAAAATGTTTGGCATACAACAGGAAGTTATTTAGCTAATAGTAGTCCAAATAATAGTTATGGAATTAAAGTTGTTGTAACTTTAAAAAATTCAACAGTTTATTTAAATGGTGATGGAAGTCTTGAAAATCCTTATATTGTAGAACTTGGAAATAAAGATATAAAAGTAGGTACTTATTTAGATATAGATGATAATATCTATACAGTTTATGAAGTTGGAGAAGATTACTATAAAGTAGAAAGTAATAAAGTATTACAAAATAAAGAATTATTTGATAAATCTTCTAGTGATTATACTAATTCTTCATTAAAAAAATATTTAGAAAATACTTATTTAGAAAAATTATCTTTTAAGAAACTTTTAAAAGAAGTTAAGTTTGATGGATATATATCATCAATTGGAATATTAAATAGTAATGATCTTAAGTTTAATAGTTCTCTTAACAATTATTATTTAAGTGATAAAGAAAATAATTTAGTACAAGTTTATAATGGTAGTATTTTAAAAAGCGATCCTAATACTAAAAGAAATATAAGAATTTCTCTAGGAATAAAAAAAGATTTAGAAATAATAAGTGGAAATGGATCAAAATATGCACCATTTATTATAAAAGTGGAGGATTAAGATGCGAAAAACAACAATACTATTCTTGGTTATTGATTTAATTGCAATAGGTTGCTTTTATCTTTTTTATGGTCCAAATGAAGACTTTAGAAATACAATTGTAAATACAGCTATGATTACTAAGACACATCAATATATTGCTTATACTTTTTATGATGAAGATACAGTTCAAGGTATTCTTGATTTAAATAAATTTATTCCAGTATCAGGTAAAATGGATTTAGATGCAATTGTAATTGATACATCAGAAAAGAAAAGTTATGACAATGAATATGATGAAGCAATTTTAAAAAGAGAAAATGGAAATGATGATTATAAATATTTAAAGGTAAAAGTTGGAAAATATAATGCGCATTTAATTGCCATTTACCATCCAGAAAATGTAAAGCTTTTAACAATTAAATCATTTAGTAAAGGGAATGGTCAAGAAACTGTTCTTAAAATGTGTAAAAGAGTTGGTGGCATTGTTTGTATAAATGGTGGAGGATTTAAAGATCCAGATGGCTGGGGAAGTGATATTCCAGATGGATATGTTATTAAAGATGGAGAAGTTGTCTTTGCAGAAAATAATGATCGTCATGATATTATTGGAATTACAAATGATCATAAATTAGCTTTAGTAAATGCAACAGGAGAAGAAGCCGTTGCTATGGGAATTCGTGATGGAATACAATTTGGACCATTTTTAATATTAAATGGTGAAAGTATTAAATATACAACAAGTGCAGGAGGATATGATCGAGCAGCTCGAGTTGCTATTGCTCAAAGAAAGGATGGAGTTATTTTATTCCTTGCAACAGAAGGAACTCATGGAAGTGGTCCTACTATGAAAGAAGTTATTGATACTTTAGAATTATATGGAGCTTATAATGCTGCAAACCTTGATGGTGGAACAAGTGCTCAAATGGTTGTAAATGGAAAACTTATTAATAATCCAAAAAATGTATTTGGTCAAACTGTTTCAGGTGGAAGAAGAGTTGTAACAGGGTTTGGTTTAATGCCAAGTAAATAAAAAAAATATAAGTCTTGAAAATTAATTAAAAATTTGGTAGAATAATTTTAGTAAATAATAGGAGTGTATATATGGAAAACGATGAGTTAATAAGAAAAAATAAAAAGAAAATGAAAATAATACCATTAGTATTAACAATAATTTTTGGATTAGGACTAACTCTAGCTGCAGTTTATTTTGTATATGTCTATAAGGATTCAAGAGATAATGTTTTAAAAACAGGATTAATTTCATTAAAATTTACTGAAGGAGAAAATATTATAGATTTAACAAATGCTGTTCCAGTTATAGACGAAATAGGACTTGAAAGCACTCCATATACATTTACTTTAGAAAATACAAGTTTAGTACCAATTAATGCTAAAATATCACTTGAATTAGATGATACAATACCGTCTAATAAAAAAATAAATTTAGGAGCAGTAAGATACGCATTGTATATAAATGATACTTTAAAAAAGAAAGATTATGTTCATGAAGATGATCTAGTATTATATGAAATAGAAGAATTTGAATCAAATCAAGTAATTAGTTGTAAATTGTATTTTTGGATAGATTATTATTATGAGGAGCCAAATAAAGTATTTAAAGCTTATGTAAAAGCTGAAGGAGAAAGCTTTGATATAATAGCTGATAAACAATATACTATAACTTTTAATACAGATGGTGGAAATGTAACACCTATTGAAAAACAAGTTAATTATAATCGTTCATATGGCGAGTTACCAACTCCAACAAAAGCTGGATATAGATTTGTAGGATGGTATTTAGAAGATACATATACAAATAAAGTAGAAAGTGCGACTAACTATAATTTACAAATTGATAGTACATTATATGCTAAATGGGAACAAGATAATGTTGCACCAGTTCTCTCTTTATCAAAAGAAACTTATCTAGAACAAAACTTTAATAACTGGACTCTTACAAATTCAACGGTTGAAGATGGAGTATTAGTAATGTCACAATCAACATCACAAGCAGAATCTGATTATATAAATGTAAATGGCGGATTTTGGTATACAGTATTTGATGGATATACAACAACAGCTTTATCTGGATCAGAAGATGGAGGATTTTATTGGACTGCTCAATACTTTGATGCATCAAGAAATGCAGTTTCCAATAGTAAGGGAAGAACCTCTAATGGATTTGGATTGAGTGGAGAAATTAATCAATGGCAAAATGATCTTGATTGGTATAGTGGTAGAAATATTTCATCAACTTTAAATGAAAGATATGGTGAAAGTATAAAAAATATTAAACTTACCTATTTAATTAGTGCATCATTTAGTAAACCAACTACTAAAATACGTAATTTAAGAGTATATGGAGATGCAATTTTAAATAACTTTTATCTTATAAATATAGAAGCAACTGATGACAGTGATATTGTAGCTATAAAATATGCTAAAGGAAATCAAAATAAAGAATATTTTGAAAGTAATGGAACAACTATTAACAAAAATCAAATAAGAGTTACTGAAAATGGAACTTATACAGTTTATGTAATGGATCAAGCATTAAATAGTACAATTTCAACTATTGAAATATCAAATATTGGATAAAATCTTAGAAAATATAATAAATTACTTGATTTTATTGGAATATAATGTTATTATTTAATACATAAGCAAGTGCGAAAGACGGAATATAAGAGTTTTTAAGAGAGTTTACGGTTGGTGAAAAGTAAATAAAACAAATATATTTAGATCACTTTCAAGTGCTATTTATGGATAAGATAAATACGGTAATGCGTTATAATAATTGAGAGTTTAATTAAACTAAATTAAGGTGGTAACACGGTATTTCGTCCTTTCGAGTACTGTGTTTTTATATTATAGGAGGAAATATGTTTAAAAAATTAGAGAATGAAAAAACTAGTATTGTAGAAAGTAATATTTCAGATCGTTGGGAAAAAATGGATATTTTATCTCGTTCTTTAGAAAATAAGAAAGATACCTTTGTTTTTTATGATGGTCCAGCAACAGCAAATGGATTTCCAGGACTTCACCATATGGTTGCTAAATTTCTAAAAGATAGTTTTTGTAAATACAAAACTATGCAAGGCTACAAAGTATTAAGAAAAGTAGGATGGGATACTCATGGGTTACCTGTAGAAGTAGAAGTTGAAAAAACTTTGGGATTTACAGGAAAAGGTGATATTGAAAAATATGGTGTTAAAGAGTTTAATGAAAAATGTCGTGAAATAGTTTGGAAAAATGAAAAAGCTTTTTCAGATTTAACAACAAAGATGGGTCAATTTATTGATCTTAAACATCCATATGTTACATATGATAATAATTATATTGAGACAGAATGGTATATTTTAAAGAAATTCTTTGATGAAGGATTATTTTATGAAGGAGTTAAGATTGTACCATATTGTACAAGATGTGGAACAGGACTTGCTTCTCATGAAGTTGCTCAAGGATATAAAGAAATAGAAGCTCAAACAGTTATTGTTCCATTTAAGAAAAAAGATGAAGATGTATACTTTTTAGTATGGACGACAACTCCATGGACATTAATATCAAATGTTGCGTTATGTGTAAATCCAAAGGAAGATTATGTGAAAGTTGAAAGCCTTGGATATAAATTTATTCTTGCAGCATCACTTGTAAATAAGGTCTTAGGGGATGATTATAAAATACTTGAAGAGTATAAAGGAAAAGATCTTGAATATATTGAGTATGAACAACTTATTCCAAGTCTTGAAGTAAATAAAAAAGCATTTTTTGTAACATGTGACTCTTATGTTACTATGGAAGATGGAACCGGAATTGTTCATATAGCACCAGCATTTGGAGAAGATGACTCTAAAGTTGGAAAGAAATATAACTTACCTTATTTAAATCCAGTAGGTGAAGATGGAAAATACACGGAAGGTTTATGGAAAGGAACAAGTGTATTTGAAGCTGATTTGGAAGTTATTAAATATTTAAAGGAAAATGATAAATTATTTAAAAAGCAAAAGATGATGCATAATTATCCTCATTGTTGGAGATGTGGAACACCTTTACTATATTATTCAAAACCAAGTTTTTATTTAGAAGTAACTAAGATTAAAGATAAAATAATTGAAGCTAATAAGAAAGTCAATTGGTATCCAGAATATGTTGGGGAGAAAAGATTTGGTAATTGGCTTGAAAACTTAAATGACTGGGCAATATCTAGAAGTAGATATTGGGGTACACCTCTTCCTTTATGGAGATGTGAATGTGGATTTGATATGATGATTGGATCTCGCAAAGAATTAGTTGATCTAGCAATAGAAGATATTGATGAGACAATTGAACTTCATCGTCCATATGTTGATGATGTACATATTAAATGTCCTAAATGTGGAAAAACTATGTCAAGAGTCAAGGACGTAATTGATTGTTGGTTTGATTCTGGTTCGATGCCATTTGCACAATATCATTATCCATTTGAAAATAATGAACTATGGGAATCTCAATTTCCAGCTGACTTTATATCAGAAGGAATTGATCAAACAAGAGGATGGTTCTATTCACTTTTAGTAATTTCAGTTTTCTTAAAAGGGGTATCTCCATATAAAAATGTATTGGTAAATGACTTACTTCTTGATAAAGAAGGTAAAAAAATGTCTAAATCAAAAGGAAACATTGTTGAACCATTTACAACAATTGAAAAATATGGAGCAGATACTGTTCGCTTTTATCTTCCATATGTAAGTCCTGTTTGGACTCCTTTGAAGTTTGATGAAGAAGGCTTAAAAGAAGTTCATTCTAAATTCTTTAATCCTCTTTTAAATACATATACATTCTTTGAAACATATGCAAATATTGATAATATAGATCCAAGAAATTATGAAGTAAAATATGAATCTCTCGAGGAAATTGATAAATGGTTATTATCTAAATATAATAAGTTACTTAAATATGTAACAGAGTCATATGATGAATATGATTTAAATAAAGTAGTTCGTGCTTTAGTAACATTTGTATCTGATGATTTATCAAATTGGTATGTAAGACGAAATAGAAATCGTTTTTGGGGAAGTGAGATAGATGATAGTAAAAAGGCTGTTTATAAAACAACATATGATGTACTTGTTGGACTATCCAAAATGATTGCTCCAATTGTGCCATTTACAGCTGAAAACTTGTATACAAAGTTAACTGATGAAGAAAGTGTTCATTTAAGTGATTTTCCTAAATATAATGAAGAATTAATTAATTTAAAAATTGAAGAAAAGATGGATACTGTTCGTGATCTTATTTCAATGGGAAGAAAAGTTAGAGAAGATGTAAAAATAAAAGTTCGTCAGCCTATTAGTGAAATCATACTTGATTCTAAAATTAAAAATGTCATAGGAGATTTAACTAGTTTAATTGAAGAAGAATTAAATGTTAAAAGTATTAAATTTGAAAGTAATTTAGATTCGTATATTAAATTTGAAATTAAACCAAACTTTAAGGTATGTGGAAAAGTATTTGGATCAAATATTAAAGCTTTAACGGAGTATTTAAAAACCATTTCTAATGAAGATATTAAAAAACTTGATAATGATGAAGTTATAACTATTAAATTAAATGATGTGGAATATGAATTAAATAAAGAAATGCTTGATATAAGAGTTAACTCAAAACCTGGGTATAATACAGCAATTAACAATAATTTATTTATTATTTTAAATACAACTTTAAATGAAGAATTAATAAATGAAGGAATTGCCAGGGAACTTATTAGTAAAGTTCAACAATTAAGAAAACTTAAAAACTTTAATATTACAGATAGAATTTATATTTATTATTATACTGAAGATAAGTTAATGGATAAATTAAAAGATTATATTGAAATAATAAAGAAGGAAACTTTATGTGATTCTATTATATCTGAAAGAATGGTTGATGAAGTTACTAATTTAAATGGAATAGAAGTTTATTTAGACGTAAAAAAAGTATAAGGCAATAGAAATATTGTCTTTTTCAATTAATTTGATTGAAAAAAAACATGAAAAAGACTACAATATTGCTATCAAGAGAGGTATTAGATGGGAATATTATATATTGTTGCAACTCCAATTGGAAATGTCAAAGATATTTCTGAAAGAGCAGTTGATGTATTAAAATCAGTTGATTTAATTTTATGTGAAGATACAAGAAATTCAAGTCATTTATTAACCATGTTAGGTATAACTAATAAGCTTATGTCTTATCATAAATTTAATGAAATAGATAGAAGTCGTGAAGTAATTGATCTTTTAAAAGGTGGACAAAATATTGCACTTATTACAGATGCAGGAAGTCCTTGTATATCAGATCCAGGTAGTATAGTTGTAAATTTTGCAATAAAAGAAAATATTGAAATATATACTATACCTGGTCCTAGTGCTGTTATAAGTGCTTTAACTTTATCAGGATTATCTATTAATAATTTTGCTTTTTATGGATTTTTGGAAAGAAAAAATAGTCAACAAAGAAAAGAACTAGAAAAAATAAAGAAAAATGATCTTGAAATAGTAGTATTCTATGAATCACCAAAAAGAATTATAGATACTTTGAATAATATTAATGAAGTAATGGATAATCCTTATATTATAGTTTTAAATGATTTAACCAAAAAATTTGAAAGAAAATATTATGGAAACACTAGTGAAGTTTTAAAAAGTATTCTTGAAAATAAAAACTATGAGTTAGGGGAATATGTTATAATTGTTTCTAAAAATAAAGAAAGTGAAAAAGAAAAACCTAATACAAGTGCTGAAGCTATTTTAATTGATATTTTAATTAAAGAGAATTGTAGTATTAAAGATGCTATTAAATATGCATCAGAAAGAAATAAAGAATATAGTAAAAATGAATATTATGATGCATCTTTAAATATAAAAAGAATTCTAAAAAATTAGAATTCTTTTATACTATTTTGTTATTAATTTATTTATAAAATCAATTACTATATCATTACATAAATATAAGTTAATTATATAAATAATTAAAGCAATAATACTAAATAATTTAAAATTATTATGTTTTAAGTCTTTTACTATTTTTTTAATTAATAAAATAAATAAAATAAGTTCTAGAAATAAGAATAGTATAACTTGAAGTCTTAATATAGTAAATGTATAAGCACTTATATAAAGAATCATTCTATAATAGGAATTAAAAATTAAAACGATAGATAAAGATATTAATATAAGTAGTAAAGTTTTAATTATTTTATTATTTCCTAAATTAGTTTTATAAAGTATAAATAAAGTTATAATAAAATTTATACATGTAATAAATAATAATTGAAAAAATCCTTCCCTTGCATATTCTGAATAAGTATAAAGAGCTGGTAAATGTAAAAAGTTAGTTGTTAATTTAGAAATTTCAACAAATAAAAATAATAAATATACAAGGTTTATTAAAATTAAAATAGTTGAAATACTTGAACTTGAGATATTTAATAACTTTGTTTTAGTTACATCAATATCTCTTTTTAACATATAATTAATAAAAATTGAAAAAGTTAATATAAATGAAATTGATATTACAAATATATTCTTCCAAATAAATTCTATATTTAATAAGTCTAAAACTTTATCTAAAATACTTCCTATAAAATAATTAAAATACATATCTGCACTTGAAAGAAGAGAAAGTAGTATTATACAAATAGGAATACCTATTAAAAGACCTATAATAATTTGAATAATATTTTTATTTTTAGATTTTTCTTTAAATAATTTATTAATATTATTTAAATTAGGAAATAAATTATTAAGAGTATCTTCTATAAAAATAATAAATGTTTTAATTTTAAATTTAAAATTCTTATTTAAAAGATATAGTAATAAACAAGTAATTATTATAGGTAGTATAAGTATATTTAAAAATTTATTACTAAAGTCAACTTTAAATATAAATGAATTTAAAATTATAAGCATAATTGGCATTAATAAATAATAGCTTATTTTATTCTTTTCTAATTTGTTATGCTTTATATTAACAATATAAGTTATTAAAACAATTAAAGTTGGAATAATAAAGCTTTTTAAATAAAAATCAATATTTAAGTTATAAAAA
>CACZOV010000058.1 GCA_902782915.1 uncultured Erysipelotrichaceae bacterium
TCAGTCATAATGGGCATATCACCTAAAAATATTTCTTGTTCCTTTACTTCGCCTGTTTCATGATTAAAAAGACGAACTTCTACTTTTAAAGGAGCTGAAAAAGTAGTTTCACGATCGCGACATTCACGAATAGAAAACCTTGGTTCATCAAAATGATAATCTCCAAACTCTAAAGATAAAGTACCAGAAAAATTTTCAACAGGAAATAAATCATCTAATACTTCTTTAATTCCGACTTCTGTAAACCACTGATAACTTTTCTTTTGAATCTCTAATAAATCTTTTAATTCATAAGTATGTTTAATTTTTGAAAATGTTCTTCTTTCGCGATAATCGCCACATTTGATAAGCTTATAAGCCATTAAATTCACCCCTATACACTAATTTTTTTAAATAACATATTAAATTTCTAATACGCCGCCAATTTATATTAATAACACAAATTTTAAAAGTAGTCAATAAAAAATTAAATTATTTTAAAGAAATTACATAAAAACCTTTCTTTTTACCTAAAATATCAATTTTATACAAAGAATTAAAATCTCTTATAAATGTTTTAGCACCTTGTTCTTTACGAATAACTAAATATATCTTACCATCTTCTAGTAAATATTCTTTTGATGTTTTAATTAAGTCATACAATTTTTTTTTACCAACTCTAATCGGTGGATTCGATATTATATAATTAAACTTTTTATCCACTTCAAGATATCCATCACTTATAAATGAATTAATATTCGTACAATTATTCTCTTTAATATTCATTTTAGTTAAATGAATTGCCCTTTTATTTATATCAATCATAGTAACTGGAACATTTAAAATTTTATTTAAAATAATTCCAATTACTCCATATCCACATCCAAGATCAAGTATATTACCACTAATATTTTCTTTTAAAACAATTTCTATTAAAAATCTGCTTCCAAAATCAAGTTTTTCTTTCGAAAATACTCCATTATCAGTATAAAATTTAAATTTTTCCCCATTTAAAGTTAAATAAAACTCTTTAATATCACTTTTTAAATTATCATCATTACTAAAATAATGTCCCATATTACTCCTAATAAATATAAAAAGAGTAACTAATTCACTAAATAAATATAGTTACTCCTTTCTTGTCTTGATATTTTATAATAATTTTTCAAATTTTTCAAGTATTTTTTAATAAACATTAAACAAAATCAATTAATTCTACATTATTTGCATCATAATTTAATGATTTTACAATAGATTCTATTTCATATTCATCAAAAGACATCTGAATTTCTTTTTTTGTCTTAAAGAACAAACTAACTTGATCAATAAATATATTTTTGATTGTTCCTTTTTCTAAACCAATTTCAAATAAATACCTAACAATTTGAATAATATTTTCTTTATTAATTTCTAAATTATCTAAAATGTAAGGATAATTACTTTTCTTTATATCTTCAATATCCATTTCACTAAAACTTAATTCTTTCAAATAGTCCATTTTAATTACCTCCAACAATACTTTCAACAATACCAACTACTTTTTGATACTCATTATTTTTTATAACTGTATTATAAGTTAAAGCAATCAATAAAGCATCTTTCAAAGACATTTTTGTTTTCAAGAAATTATATAAACGAATTGTTTTGATACGAGATAACACAATATTTCCTATTTTATATTTTAATTCACTCTTCTTATAATTACTATCAAGTTTATTTATATTACCATCAAGTGTCATATCAAATTCTTTTAAATTTTTAATTTCTTCTTTTAGCTTTAACATTTCATCTTGACCAATAAAATCATACTTTAAATTAAAATATGTATCTGTATATTCTGGTTCAAGTGATAAAGTATCTACTTTTGAATTTGATATTTCTCCAGATATAATACCAGGTTTGTTTCCATAAATTTTTCCACCGTTTTCACTTGTAAAACGAAGTTTCATTAGCATATCACGATCTATACTATTTAATTTATAAGGATATTTTTTTACATATTCAAGTCCATCAAAATAATCCTCATGTCCTAAAAATCCTTTTTCATAAGCAATTGCTTCAATATAAGAATCTAGATTTGTTAAAATATTTTTATTATATAAAACATATTTTACATTATCATTATTAATATCTATCTTATAAAGTGAAACTTTATTATAGTTTTCTATTAAAACGTCATGATTCATTATTAATACTTCACGATAGTTATCGAATAAATTTATTAAATTAATCTTTTTTTCTTTAAAAAACTCAATGTTCTTTTTTAATGAATCCATAACTAAATTATTTGTAAACAAAATCGGCATTGTTTCTACAATAATTTTTAAAATATCATTTAATTCATCTGATTTTACAACAAAATTTTCTTTTATTAATGTAATTAATTCTTCTATTTGAGAGCTTGAGTTATTAGAAAGAATCATTTCTAAAACTTCTTTATTTCTCTTTAATTCTTCTAACAAATTATATTGATTTAAAATATTTAGCATTTGATCAACATCACTAGTATTACTATTTTGAATATTTAAGTTAGAAAGATTGTATTTTTCACATATTTCATTTATTAAACTATTTTCATTTAACACATTTCTTTCAATATTTTCATTTAAAATATCATCATGGCTTACTGGTATATCATCATCTGGTGTAGTAAGAGCTATAGCATTATCTTTTTCTTCTTCTAATTCCTTTAATTTTTCATCTATTTTTTTAATAATATCTTCAAGCTCTATTGTATTTAATTCCTTAGTATCTTCAATTTCTTTAGAAGAATTATTCTCGGAATCTTCTAAATTATCATCCAATTTAGTATTTAATTCAGGTATTTCGTTATCATTATCAATAATTGGAATTTCAATTGGCTCATTAATACTATTATTAATTTCGTTTTGATAAGGCTCTTCTTGATAATTTTCTAAATTTAATTTTACATCTTCCAAAGATAAATCTTCGGTCTTAGTTTCGTTTTCCGTATCAGGTGAAAATGGTTCATAACTTACATTAACCGGTTCATAATCAAACTTTGGAAAATCAAATTTAAAAGTATCTTTATTCGTTATATCTTTAAAATCATCATCATTTTTTATACTAGAGTAAATATCTGCATTATATTTTAAAACATATTCAAAGATATCTGCTTTTTCTTCAATAGTAACATTAGCAAAATCAAGAGATTCACGAATATCATCTATTTCAGTTAAATATAAATTATTTTCAAATTTAGAAATAATATTTTGATAATTTTCCAAATTACCTGTAAGCACCATTAAATCAGTTTCAGGAAGTCTTTCTCTACTTTCAGTTAAATTATGAATTGTTTCTTTTAAATTAATAGCTTTTTGCTTCATTCCCTCTATAAAATTATAAATAGCACTGGTTTGATCTGATGTTAATTGTAAACTAATAGATTTTCTAATTCCTTGAATAATGTAAATAATTCCATCATAATTACAAGTTTTGTTTTTAAAAATATCTCTAATACTTGGATCAATCATTGACAAAACATGTTCAAAATCTTCTTTAGTTATTTTATCAAAATTTAAAATATCACTTTCTTTAAATAAAGATATTTTTTCATTAATATAATCTAGATCACTATTATTTTTTTCTAATTCTCCATTTAAATAATTTAAATTATCAATGTTTCTATTAATTGCTTCAACTTTTATATTTAATATTTTAAGCAGTTTCTCTTGCATCTTTATCCTCCATTTTTACATTTAATGTATCCAAATCCATGGTCAACACTAAATCTTCTAATTTAATATTTTTTAATAATATATTTCTTTCTTCTTTATTCTTTTCGTATTCTTCTTTTTTTAAGGAATCTAAAATTATCATTTTCTTTTTATCTAAGAATTCTTCTAAAGATGAACCAGGTTCTAAAACACCTAAAATTAATATATTACCATTTTCTAAGAACATATAAACTGTTTTTACAATAAAATCATTTTGTAAATACACATAATTATCATTGTAATATAAATAAGGCATTACTAATTTTGTATCATTTTCAATATCGAGTAAGTTTTTAAGAATACAACTTTTATATTTATCATCTGCACTTTCTAAATACTTTCTAATAAAAGATATTTGATCATCAAATAAAAAGCATAATTTTCTAGGATATATTTCTTGTTTTTCTTTTTCCTTTTCTAAAGAAATTGTTTTATAAAATTCTAAGTAATCTGAAATTAAATCAGTATATTTTTGTTCATCATACATTTTTTTAATTTTATGAATTAAATATATTTTTTTATTTAAAATCTTTTCTTCAAAATTATCTTCTTGTAAATAAGTTTCAACTGGCTTATTTATTTCATCATTTTCTTCATACATTTCATTTAATAAACTATTATTTTTTTTAAGTAAAATACTAACATCAGATAATTTTATTTTAGAAGTAATTTCAATATCGTTTGTTGTAATATAGTTTTTAACATTATACTTATTAACTTGTATTAAAACTTTAAGTCTTTCTTCTATATCTAATTTATTTAAATCAAGAAACGTTAAGAATTCATCAATATCTTTTATAAAAATATTATCTTGTTTTAATAAATAAAAATACTTATTTAAAAGTTCTTGTTTTTCTAACTGTTCTTTTTTAGTTTCATAATCCAAATTGATTTTCTGATTCAAACCATATAAATACTCATACATTGATTCCATAAATTTAACTGAATCTTTATACTGAGGAAGATCTTTTAATATCGGATCATCATTTTTTAATAGATACTTAGAACTTTCATATTTATCAATCAATAAACTAGAATTTGCATTTCCTATTTTTATTGCTTTATAAATAAAATCCTGATCATAAAAATCTAATATTTCTTTGTAATTTTTTTGACCAAGTTCAACTAGATTTTCCATTGTTTCATGAACATCAGACAAAGATTTAACTTCTACTCGATTCTTATCAATATTTTGTATTTTAGGTTCTACTGCATTTAATAATACGCTTAAACTATTATCATTCACTAGACACCACTATCCCTTATTATATTAATATAATAACATAAAGTTTTTTGGAAAGCAAGATAAATTAATTATTTTTTTTAGTTATCATATATTATATGGGAGGATAATATGCCAATTATTAAATATACAAATAATGAACTTGATTTACTAGCCAGACTTATGCGAGCTGAAGCGATCGGTGAAGGAAATCTTGGAATGCTAATGGTTGGAAACGTTATTGTTAACAGAGCTATCTCTAATTGCTTAACATTCAAAGATACTAGAACTATTTATAGTGTTATTTACCAATCACCAGGAGGATTTGCCGGAATACGTAGTCAGTTATTTCAAGCAAATCCTACTAACAACGAAAGAAAACTTGCGAGAAGAGTATTAGATGGCGAATATTATTATCCAGCCACCAATGCTTTATGGTTTTATGCCCCAAGTGGTACTAATTCATGCGTTGATTATTGGTATGATCAAAAATTAACCGGAAGATATCGTAGTCATTGTTTCTACGAGCCATACCCCGGAATATGTCCAGAACTTCATTAAAAAATATGTTGAACGAAATCAACATATTTTTTTAATTATTTCCGTTTTTCTTATTAAATGTATCAAATGATTTTAAGACATCAATTGGAAGTGCAAAGATAATTGTATTAGATTGATCACTACTTAAATCATTAATTGTTTCAAGCGTTCTTAAATGTACTGCAACAGGATTTTCAGCAAGTTTATTTGCAGCTATTCTTAAATTTTCACTTGCTTCAACTTCACCGCGAGCTTTTGTAATAACTGCTTCTTTTTCACGTTCAGCTTCAGCAATACGAGCAATTACTCTTTTCATCTCTTCAGGAAGTGATACATCCTTAAGTTCCACATTTTCTACTTTAATGCCCCATGGATCTGTTGCTTTATCAATGATTTCACAAATCTTTTGAGAAATTTTTTCACGTTCACTTAGTAGTTCATCAAGACTTACTTCTCCAACAGCATTACGCATCGTAGTTTGAGCAAGTTGAGATACTGCATAGTAAAAGTTTTCTACTTCAAGAATTGCTTTACTAGCATCAAATATCTTATAGTAAATAACTGCATTTATTCTAATTGAAACATTATCCTTTGTAATTGCATCTTGTTCAGGAACATCTACTGCCTTAGTACGAATATCAATTTTTCTAAATGATTGAAATATTGGAAGTACTAAATTCCATCCAGGATTCATTACTTTACTATATTTTCCTAAAGTAAATTTTACACCTCTTTCATATTGATCAACCTGCTTAATTGATACTAAAATAATAAAAACAATTATACCTAAAATAATATATATCATAAGTACTCCTTTCTTGCTTTACATTATATCATATTTTAGCAAAAAAGTATATATGCATAAAAGATACATTTTTCTTAAAAATATTTTTTTAATGAATAACATTTTTTTATTTTTACAAAATAATAATATGAAAACAAAATATAAAGTAAATAATAATGAATTAGTAGTAAACTTTGATTTTTTATATAAATTTAAAGATAATCAGAATAAGATTAAAAATCTTAGAAAATATATTAACAAATTAATTATAGATAATAATATAAAACAAAATATTAATAAAATAATTGTATATAAAAATGGTTTATTAATAGGAGTATTTTATTTGACAAACTATTATTTAAAAAAATTAAATTATTATCCAAAGAATAATCTTATTTCAGAAAAAAATAGTTATTTTTACAAAATAAATACTATTGAAATAAGTTAAAAAAATTAATGCTTTTAAGCACTAATTATTTTAAACTTGCAACAGATGTAACATTAATAGAATTTGCTATATCCAAAAGTTCTATTGTATTCATAACATCTGATACCATATAGTATTCTATTCCGTTACTAATCCAATTAAGAGAATTATCAGTTATGGCACCTATTGTATCATTTACAAAACCAGGTTCACCATAAGTTGGAATAATTGTAAATTCAGCTTCTTTTGTTGCGGTTTCTTCTACAAGAGTAAAGCCTTTATCTCCCGAAAATGTTAGAATTACTCTTTCTCCATCTGTCTTACTAACTTTTTCTTGTTCTTTTAAAACTGTTCCTGTTGGTAAATATAGTGGATAAATAATATCTTGTAAAGAAGCTGTTTTAGACGTGTCTTTTTTAGTTATATCTTCTTCTAATGATGCTGTTTTAATAATATCATCTTCAATAAATCCATTCATAGTTGATCCAGTTTGACTTGCATTTAGATTATTATTCATATTATTTGATGAATTTTCATTAGTATTTGTTTTACAATCTTCTCCTTTATTACAATTTGAATTTGTTGTAGTATTATCAGCTTTATTATTTTCATTATTAGTATCACTAGCATTTGAATTATTATTAGTATTATTTATAATACTATTAACCTCAAAATAAGATTCATCAAATGTTGGATTATAATCTGTGTTTTTAACGGTAAATTTCATTTCAACTTCATCTTTATCATTTAAAACTTCAACACTTTCAATAAATAAATCACTTGTAACTGTTACCCTTTCTTTAACCAATTTATTATTATTTGGAAAGCTTACTTTACTTGTAAAGATATATTTACCATCACGTTCTTCTTTAGTAACTTCACTATCTTTATTTAAATCATCAACAATAGAACTTAAAATATAAACTTGAGAATTATTATAAGGCCAATCACTTTGAAATTTAAAACTTTTATTAAGACTTGGCGTTAAAACAAATACTCCATCATCATTTCTAAGAATTACTTGCTCATGATTATTAGAAGTATTAGTTAAAGATACTCTAAACTTATCTTTTTTCATAAAGCTAACTGATACATCATATGTATAGTTGTTATTATTATTCTTAACTTCTAAGATACCAGAAATCGTATATCCATCTAACTTATTTATTTTATTTGTTAAGTTTTTAAATACACTTTCACTACTATCTTTTCCACATCCTGTTACTATAAAAATAGCACATATCATTAAAAAAACAAATATTTTTTTCAAATAAAATCCCCCTTTTTTTCTTTTCAATTAATTATATTAAAAAGATTTTTAAATATTCATGAATAAATTTATTTTTTTTGTCTATCATAGATAGTGATAGGAGGAATGTATGCAAACATTACAAAAAGTAGCCTTGGTAATTACAATTATTGGTGCAATAAATTGGGGATTTATAGGTTTATTTGATCTGAATTTAGTAGATGCAATTTTTGGCGTAGGATCAGCTTTAAGTCGTCTAATTTATACTTTAGTTGGGCTTACCGGTTTAATAAATATTGGTCTTTTGTTTACAAATTATCATGACTAATATTTTATATTAATTATTATGAAAAACAGCTGTTTTACATAATTAAAAGTCTTATAAGTAAAATTAACCTATAAGACTTTTTACTATTTATTAAAGTTTTTTGATAAATACCACATTAATAATGATCCAATAAAATTTCCTATAATACATAGAAAAATTGAATAATCAAATGTTCTAGCAACTCCAAGTGTTATTATATTAGCAATACAATGTTGAAAACCTGAAAATATAAACAATGGTATTCCAAATATAATTCCTAATGGCGTTCCTTTTTTGTACATAAAAACTGCTATATACATTATAATTCCACATAAAACTGACTTTAGAAAGAATGAAATAGATATATCCCAAGATGCTATCTTAATCATAGCATTTTTAGCTATTTCTTCATCTGTCATAGAAAACAAAAGTCCTATTAAATAACCAAATATTAAATTAACTATTAATATTATTACCAAATCTTTTATTTTTATTTTATCTTCTATTAAAAATCCACATTTTCCTGTAAATAAATTAAGATTCATATAGCATACTCCAAGTAAACCAAACGAAAATATAACTGGTCCTATAGGATTTCCAAGTTTTAAAAGTGCATAGTTTCCAAGTGATATTAATAAAGCTGCACCAATACTTTTATTAATTAATTCTAAATATTTTTTCATAATAATCCTTTCAAATTAATTATAACATATATTTTTATTAAATAATAAAAGTTTATAAATTACTTATATATTCCAAGTTTTTTTCATCATATAAATCGAAATTAGAATTAATATTCATTTTAATATTATTATCCTTTATATATCTATTTTCAATTTAGGAATGTAACTTATAGAACATGGTATGTTATCAATTTCAGATATACATACCTCTTTAATACCACATAAAAATGGAATTTTTTCATATATATAACACATATACCATAAAACTATTTTATTGATTTTTCATAAGAATAGTTATTTTCTATTTTTTTATTAAAATGGAAAGATTACCGTCATCATAGTAATCATTTTTATAATTTTTTATATTTAATTTTATTATATTGTTTTCATCTGTTTTATAGACAACATCAACAATTATATAATAAATACTATTATTTAATTTAATTTTTTTATCAATCATCATACCTTACCTTCGTATAATATTTTAACAAAAAAAAGCCCGTAATCGGACTTTTTATACTATCTCTTGCTAAATTGTGGTGCACGACGAGCTTTTTTAAGACCATATTTTTTACGTTCTTTAACTCTTGAATCACGCGTAATCATTCCATTTACTTTAAGAGGTTTTCTTAAACTATTTTCACTATCTTTAGTTGCACTATCATATTCAAGTAATGCTCTAGTAATTCCTAAGCGAATTGCACCAGATTGACCACGAAATCCACCACCCTGAACTTTACAATCAACATCAAATAATCCTTTTGTATTCGTAAGTTCTAATGGTTGCTCTAAATCCATAACAAGTGTTTCAAACGGAAAATATTCACGAACGTCTCTACCATTTACAGTAATTTTTCCTGTTCCACTAGTTAAAGTAACTCTTGCGATACTACCTTTTCTTTTTCCTGTAGCTTGATAACTTTTTGCCATAATTATCCTCCCTATTTAACCTTAATCTCTACTGGTTTTTGTGCTTGATGAGGATGATTCTCATCTTCATAAACAAATAATTTTTTACCCATTAATCTTCCTAAACGATTATGTGGAAGCATTCCTTTAATAGCTCTTTCAAGCATTTCAATTGAATAATTTTCACGCATCACACGAGCAGTTCTTTCACGAAGTCCTCCCGGATACATAGAATGATTATAATACATCTTATCATCTAACTTATTTCCAGTTAAATTAACTTTTTTAGCATTAATAATAATTACATAATCACCACAGTCAACATGAGGAGTATAAGTAACTTTATGTTTTCCTCTTAAAATATGAGCAGCACAAGTTGCAACTCTACCTAATGACTCACCTTTAGCATCAATTACGTACCAAGTACGATCAATACTTTCTTTTTTTTGCATATAACTTTTCATTTTTATTTCTCCTTCAATTTTGTTTCATTTTCCACTATGAAACTATTTTGGAAACTTTAATTTCATGTTCCCACCATGAAACTTTTGGAAACTAAATAAGTAATAAATACTTACCGGGAATCAATGTACCGACATAGATTATACAAAAAAAGGTTATAAAAGTCAATTAAAAATTAACTTTTTTTAATTTTTTTCCTAAATTAGATTCATTTAAAGAATTTTTAATAGATTTTTCCATTTCATTTACCTCTTCTATTAATATTTCTTTAGCAGATTCAGTTATAAATTTTAAAAATAAAGATACTTTATCAGCACTACATTCCACCTTTTTAATACCAATCAAATAACAATTACTGTTTAAAAAATCTGAAGAAATAGAATCAAGTGATTCAATCATATAAATCTCTTTATTTGTCAAAAGATCATAATACTTTCCATTTTCATATACACCAAAAACAACATTAGTTTCAGAATCTTTTAAAAATATATTTTTTAAATCAATTATATAATATCTTATATTCATATTCACAAGTACTCCTTTTGCCTTTATAATAATTAAATTGCTTTTATTTGTCAACAATTAAACATCAATTAATTCACATTTTCTTTTTATTTCTAATACAAAAATTGATTCTTTATGTTTTCTTGTCATTAAATAAACATTATTTTTAGTCCTTGTAATAGCAACATAAAAAAGCCTTCTTTCTTCAGCATACAAAAACTTTTCCTTATTTTTAAAACAAAGCTTTAATACTTCATCATCTTCTATTTTATTAGGAAATCCTAACATTTCATTAACTAAATTTAAAATAATTACATTATCACATTCTAATCCCTTTGAAGTATGAACAGTTAAATATCTGATTTGCATATCTTTATATTTTAAAAATCCATTATCTATTTTACCTTTATAAACAGCACTAATATCATTTTTACAACGACCAAGCACAAGTATTTCTTTTTTACCTTCCATGTATAATTTATCTAAAAGTCTATAAAACTTAAACTCATAATTACTTTTGGTAAAATAAACTATTTTTATTGGTTTTATAAGTCTTTTATCAGATACTAATCTTTTACTTAACTGATAATGATTCTTAATAATAAAACGATATGCTATTTTTATTAAATTTAATGAATTACGATAAGTCTTATTCATATATAAAATACGACTAGGTTTAAAATACTTTCTAAAGTTTACAAATAAATCTAATGTACATCCAGAAAACTTATAAATTGACTGGAAATCATCTCCAAAACAAATTATTTTACTATCACATTCTTCTTGAATTTTTTTTATCAAATTATAACGAACCAAAGAAGTATCTTGAAATTCATCTATAATTATATATTTATAAAACCTTTTCATACCATATTTATCAATTATTTTAGAACAAATTTCAATCATCATATCAAAATCAATCATATAACTACTAGAAAGTTCTTCAAAATAAATTCTATAAATATCAAACACAATAATAAAAAAACAAATATTTTTTAATTTTATTTTTTTATTAAAGATTAACTTATTCTTTTTTATATAATTTTTAAAACTAGTAATATCATGTCCATTACTTTTAATCATATTAATAAATTTTATAATTAGTTTTTTAAAAGACATAAATAAATTAGTATAATCATATTTTACTTTATCTAAAGTTAGTTCTTTGTTGTTATCTATACAAAATTTAAAATAAATTATTAAATATTTTAAATAACCATTATAATAAATATTACTTTCAAAGTATTCATTTACAGTATATTCAAGTAAATCACTTTCAGAAATATTATAAAAAACATGATGATCTTTTAATATTTCTAAACTTAATTTATGAAATGTAAAAATATCTAATTCATAATTAATCTTATTTTTTAAACTTTTAACTGTTTCATTAGTAAATGAAATACAAAGAATATCCTTAGGATTAATTAATTCCTTTTCAATTAAATATTTAATTTTTCCAACTATAGTTAAAGTTTTACCACTTCCAGCACCAGCTACTACTAAAATATTATCAGTATTATCTAAAATTATTTTCCTTTGATCAAGATCAAGACAATAGCCATTTATATCATCAAAGAAATGATCTTCTAAGCGTTTATCTTTATTCTGCATATAATTCACCCTGAATTAATATAAAAGAAAACTTTTAAATTTAACTAATTATCCTATTTATTTTTTTTAAATTTCATATAATTTAAATTATTTCTTTGATTAGTTCAGATACACTTTTATATTCTTTTATTGATACATTTTTTAATTCTTGAACAGAATCCTTCATACAATACCCATTAAAGTCTTTTACCATATTAATATCTGTATAAGAATCTCCTATTGTATAAACCAAAACATCATTTAATTTTAAATCATTAATTAGTATTTTTATTGCATTAGATTTATTAGTTTTATTTGAAATTATTTCTAACATATTACTAGATACCAAATAAGAATTAATATTTAAATAAGTATTATCTATCTTTTCTTTTATTTTTGAAATACCAGCAAGTGGTAAATAACGTACTGCTATTTTAGTTAAATTATCATGTTCAAATTCAACTCTGCTATCTAATTTAGAACAACAAAAATATTCAATACTTTTTTCTAATTCTAAATCTTTTTTTAATAATTTAATATTTGTATTTTTTATAGGAAAATTATATAAAACATTATCATCTTTATCTATAATTGTTGATCCATGATTAAGAAAAACATAATCATATTCTATATTATAATGACAAGCTTTCTTTTTAAAATCTAAATAACTTCTTCCTGTTGCAATAATAAATAAATTATTATTACTTCTAAATTTTTTAACATAGCTTATATTTTTTTTAATATCCAAATCATTTATATAAAATGTTTTATCATAGTCACTTACAAGTATCTTAGTCATAGATCCTCCTATATTTTTATAATAACATAAATAATAACAATACACTAATTATATTTTATGTCCTGTTGATACAAATTTTATAAAATGTTATAATAAGCATGTAAGAAAAATATAATTATAAAGAGAAATATGAAAGGATTAAAAATAAATTATGAATAGAATAGAAGATATTAATTTAGAAAATAAAACAGTAATTATTAGAGTAGACTTTAATGTTCCTCTTGATAAAAATTTAAATATTATAGACGACAATAGGATAAAAGAGAGTTTAAAAACAATTAACTACTGTTTAGAAAAAAATTGCAAAATTATTTTATTATCTCATTTAGGAAAAGTAAAAACAGAAGCTGATAAAAAAACTAAATCTTTAAAACCAATTGCCAAAAGACTTTCAAAGCTTTTAAATAAAGACGTAATATTTATACCTGAAACTAGAGGAGAAATTGTTGATAAAAGTATTTTTAATATGAAAGAAAAAGATATTATTTTACTTGAAAATACAAGATTTGAAGATTTAAATGGAAACCTTGAAAGTAAATGCGATCTAAAGTTATCTAAATATTGGGCAAGTAAAGCTGATGTATTTGTAAATGACGCTTTTGGAACTAGTCATAGAAGTCATGCCTCAAATGTTGGTATTAGTAAA
>CACZOV010000059.1 GCA_902782915.1 uncultured Erysipelotrichaceae bacterium
TTCATTTTCACCAATCGAAAGTTTTGGATTAGTTATTTTTACTTGTGATTTAGAATCAGTTGCTTTAGCATCTATTTCAAGTTTTTCAACATTTTTTAAAACTTTTATTTCATAATCAGTTACATCACTTGAAAAATCTAATTTTTGATTTTTAATTGTTAAAGACTTTAAAGTTACATCTGTTTCTGATCTTTTAGTAACAGTTAACTGATAAGTAGATATTTCACCATCTTCTGCCTCAACTTTTATTTTGATCTCTTTTGTATTTTCAAAAAAATCAAAACTAGCCTTATTATTTTTAAAATCGATAACTGTTGCTTTTTCATTAGTTGGAATTGCTTCAATTTCTATTTTTTTTACAGAATAACTAACACTTGATTGATATTTCAAAACATCATCTTTTAATTCTATTTCTACTCCATTTACAACAAGTTTTGATAAAGAACTATCTGTTGATAAACTTTGTTTTGTTATTTTAAAAGTATAGGTATTCTTTTTACTTCCATCTTTTGAACTTACTGTTACTTTAAATTCATTTAATCCTTCTTTAATACTTTCTTCAATTTTAGAATCACTTACTACTGCATTTTTATCTGATAACTCATATGTTATTTTAACAGTATCGACACTATTATCTTTAATAATTCGTTCATATTCTTGTTTATCATTACTAATAACACTTACTCCATTAATTTTAACATTTTTTAAAGTTAAATCTACTTCTTTTACATCTTCATCATTTTTTTCTTCAGCTTTCTCTTCTTCTTTCTCTTCTTTTACAACATCTTCAACTTTTTCTGAAGTACTAGTTGTGTCTTTTTCCTCTTCTGCTAAAACCTTTATATTAAAAGAAAACATAATTACTAAAATACCTAAAATTTTTATAATTTTTTTCATAAACACCTCTATTGTATTTTCATTATAGCAAAAAATATTTTTTTTTCAAGTACTAAAAAAGACCTTGATAGTCTTTTATTCAACGGTAACGCTTTTAGCTAAATTTCTTGGTTTATCTATATCTAATCCTCGTTTTAAAGCAACAGAAAAGGATAACATTTGAAGAGGTACAATTGTTAGAATAGGAATTACTAAATCATGTAAATCATTTATCTCAATTAAATCATCATAACAAGATTTATCAATCTTTAAACTTTTTCTTTTTATTAGTAAACTATAAGCACCTCTTGCCTTAGTTTCTTTTATATTACTTACAGTTTTCTCATAAATACTTTCATCAGTTACTATACTAATAACTGGAGTATTTTGATCAATTAAAGATATCGTTCCGTGTTTAAGTTCACCTGCTGGATATGTCTCTGAATGAATATATGATATTTCTTTTAACTTTAAAGATCCTTCTAAGCATATATAATAATCTAATAGTCTTCCTATAAAAAACATATCATTTTCTTTATATATTTTTGATGCTAAAGTGTGATAATCAAGTTTTAGAATTTTCCCAATTTCACTTGGTAATTTATTATAATCATTTTTAATTTCATTTTCTAAGTTTTTATCAATTAACCCCTTTTCTATTCCTAATTTATAAGCAATTAAACTAAGAGTTAAAACTTGTAAAGTATAAGCTTTCGTAGTTGCAACAGCTATTTCACATCCTGCATTTATATAAATTACTTCATCACATTCTCTTGCAATAGTGGATCCAACAACATTTACAATTCCTAAAGTATGGGCGTGTCTTTCTTTAGCAAGTCTTAAACTAGCAATGGTATCTGCTGTTTCTCCTGATTGAGATACTAATATTACTAAAGTATTTTGATCAATAAAGTTTTTTTCATATCTATATTCAGATGCAACATATACATTTACTTCAATATTACCATATTTTTCTATAAAAAACTTACCAAGTAAACCAGAGTGATAAGCACTTCCACAAGCAACAATATGGATTTTTTTATATTTAACTATATTTGGTATAAGATGAAAATTTTCAAAATAATAATCTAAATAATTTTTAATTACTTTAGGTTGTTCATGAATTTCTTTTAACATAAAATGACTATATCCATCTTTCTTAGCAGACATTATATCATGTTTAAATTCTAACTTTTCCTTTTTTATTTCTTTATTATCTTTTATAAAGCAAATATTTTCTTGATCAACAATTACAATTTCATCTTCATCTAGTAAATAATACTCTTTAGTATATTCAAGTATTGCTGGTATATCAGATGCTATATAATTACCATTATTACTTGCTATTACTAAAGGACTACCACGTCTTATTGCATATATCTTATTATCATCATCAAATAATATTAATAATGCATAACTTCCTTCAAATATATCCTTAATGCAATTAATTGTTTTTAACTTATCATTTGTCTTTTTATAAATAGAATCAATTAATGCACAGGCAACTTCTGTATCTGTTTCACTTTTAAATACATAACCCTGATTTATTAACTTTTCTTTTAAAGTACTATAGTTTTCAATTATCCCATTATGAACAATTGTAACATTTCCTTGCTTATGAGGATGAGCATTTTCTCTATTCGGTCTACCATGAGTTGCCCATCTTGTATGTCCTATACATGTATTTGAAAAATCATTATTTAATAACTTTTCAAGTTCACTTATTCTTCCTTTTTCTTTAATAATTTTAATTTTATCATTTAAAATATAGGCAATACCACTTGAATCATAACCTCTATATTCTAAACTTTTTAAACCTTTTATAACAATTGGAATAGAATTATTTTTTCCTGTATAACCCATTATTCCACACATAATAACCTTCTTTCTAGTTGATATATCCTTTGTTATAATTTTAATTTTATTTTTTAAAATATATCTAACGTTAACTACTCCGTTAATGTACCCGCCGAATATTCGATAACATTAATCCTCGTCATCTAATTAAAGATCTGGCGCTAATTACAATTCTTTCCTCCATAAGAATTATAACTTTCATTATTATTTTATACTTATTAATTAAAAAATACAAATATTTTAAAATAATATACATATAATTTACAGGTGATTTTATGTATTATATTAATTTTGTTTTTTTTTATTCTGTATTAGGTTTTATTTTAGAAAGTGTTTATTACAAGTATAAAAACTCAAGTGAACATAGCAGTATTTTTATTGGCCCCTATACATTTGTTTATGGATTTGGAATGCTTGGATCATATCTTTTATATAAAGTAATTAATCTACAACCTAATATTTTATCTTATATTATTTATTATATTATATTCGTTTTAACAACTAGTTTAATAGAATTTCTTGGAGGACATATTATTCATTTCTTTTTACATATTGATAAATGGAATTATTCCAAAGATAAATATCATTTTGGAAAGTATTTAACCCTTAAAAACTGTCTTATTTGGGGAATCTTAGTTATAATTATGATCTATTATTTTCATCCTTTTTTTAATAAGTATATTATAACTACAATTCCACCATCTTTTAATATTTTATATCTATTATTATTTGCAGTAGACTTTATATATTTAATAAAAAAAATAATAAAGAATTTTTAAAACTCTTTATTATTTTATTTTAATTATTATTTTTTATTTCTCTTAAAGCTGTAATTAAAGAATTATAATCATTTAAAGTTAAATCTTTACTATTTAATGAAATTTCATCATATATTTTCTTTAATTTATCTTTATCATTTTTATTTTCTTTTAGTTTTTCTATATCAAATAAAATAGACTCCATAGAATTTTGTTTACCAAAAACAATTTCCATATCTTTATTAGTATTTTCAAATAATTCTTCCATACTATTAAGATCTGATTTAAAATTTTTCTTAACAGGTATTATATCTAAATTATTTTCTGTATCTATTTTTAAAGTATTAGGTGTTATTTCAACAAAATCAGATTCTTTATCAATTACTTTTTCTTTTATTTCTTCATTTTTAAGGAATAATGATTCTACTAGTTTAGATGCTATTTTTAAGATAAATAGAATTCCTAACCAAAGAAGAAATAAATACATACTAATTTGAATTAAAGTTAATAAATTTGAATTTGTATAAATACTTAATTGTTGATATATATTAACATTATTAGTTATAACATTATCTATAATCAAATAAAATAATATTTGAAATAAGACAAAGAATAAGACATTTAGATGTTTTTCTACTTTTTTTCTTTTAGATAATATAGATGTAATTAGTAAAATATTAATAATTAATATTACTAAAGTATAAACTGCTAGATTTGGAAAGAATAGAAATAATATTAAATTATTCATGAAATAATCTAAAAACTTTAATATTTCTGAATGAAAGAAATAGAATAATGTTCCAAGTATACCTACATATATTATAAAACTAATAATCTTTGTTACTTTTTTATTTTTTAAACAATTAGCTAGTTCTAATATTAAAAAAGCAACTCCTGCAATTACTAAAACATAAATCATATTAGAATTTTTTATAAATATTTGATATACTTTTTCAAGTTGTTCTAAAATCGATGTTTGAATCATTGATATACCCCCTTTTATTTTTTATATATTTTCTATATTAACAAGTTCTAAAATATAGATTGTTTGTTCTGTTTTTGAGTTTTTTGTACATGTTACTAATGTTAATGTAGTTTTATCATAATCTCTATAAATTGCTATTTTTCCTGTTTTTTCTTGATTATAGATATTTACAATTTGATAAGTATAACGTTTACCATTATAGTTAATATAAGCAACATCATTAAGATTAAGTTTATATAAATTCTTAAAATATGCTAAATAACTAGTTCCAGAATGAGCTGCTAAAATAAAATTCCCTTTTAAAACATCTGGGTAATTTGATCCTTTTACTATTTGAACGTTTTTACTTACTGTATTGTATTTAGAATTAATATCTGTAAATCCTTTATTTAATCCAATCTTTGGTATTTCTATTGATCCTATATAGTATTTTAAGTATGGATCTACATATACTTCTTCTTGTTTAGTTTCAATAACTTCATTTTCTTGAAAAGAAGAAGTAGAATCATCTAAGATGTCTACTTCTTCCTGTATTTCTACAAATTCTTCTCTTTCTAAAAGCATATTATTCATATATGAATAAGCATTATCTACTTTTTCTTTTAAATAATTACTTGATAGAAAGAAAATTCCACTTGTAAATAACCCAACTCCAAGAAAAGCAATTATTTTTTTCTTAGTGTGAGTGTTTTCCATAGAAAACCAATCCTGTTCCAAGTATCATTAATAAAACTGCTCCAACAATTGTTGTTGTACTCATATTTAAGTCAGTTATTGGAACTTCTGTATATCTTGTATTATACATAATTACACTAGTAACATTTCCATCATTTTTTACTTCAAATGTTATTGTTTCACTACTTAATGCATATCCCTCTGGTGCTATTTCTTCTGTTAATGTATAAGTTCCAACTTTAAGTCCTTCTACATAATGAGGTTTGCTTCCTGATACCCATGTTTCAACTACATTTCCATTTTCGTCTTTAATTGTTAATGTAGCTCCTGGAAGTTCTTCTTTATTTGTAATATCCTGTTTACTTATTTTTACTTTTGTTTGTTCATTAAACATAACAACAGTTTCAACTTTTCCATCAGCTTTTAAAGTAAATTTAATTGTTTCACTACTTAAAACATATCCATTTGGGGCAATTGTTTCAGTTAATGTATAATTTCCTTCACTTAAACCTTCTATATAATGAGGTTCACTTCCTGATACCCATGATTCAATTAAATTACCCTTTTCATCACGAATTTCAAGAGTTGCTCCTGGAAGTTCTTCTTTATTTGTAATATCTTGTTTACTTATTTTTACTTTTGTTACTTCATGTGTGTTATACATAACAACAGTTTCAACTTTTCCATCAGCTTTTAAAGTAAATTTAATTGTTTCACTACTTAAAACATATCCATTTGGGGCAA